>JBHIUL010000109.1:0-4514 GCA_042138315.1 Nitrosarchaeum sp. | reverse complement strand
AAGATACAATTTGTTGCAGCATCTGCAACTTTGGATGATGCAAAAAACTTTTGCGAGCAGTTATTTGGAGTAAAGATGAAACTAGTTCACGGTTCTGGCAAAAAAGGACAGACAGACTTTGTAATGTTGTTTCCAACACTAAGAACCCAACGCGCACTAATGGTTGATTTGACAAAAACAATGGCAGAAAAAAATCACAAAACCATGGTGTTTAACAATTCACATCTAAATTCAGAATTATTAGCAATACAGGCAAAAAAACAAAAAGTAAACATCAAAGTTCACAGGGCAGGATTAATGGCAAATTACAGAAGATCAGTAGAGCAGGAATTCAAAGAAGATAAACTGCAGGCCATCTCTTGTACGCCTACGCTGGAACTAGGAATAGACGTTGGAAATGTGGATTGTGTCATTTCATCTACCATTCCAGTGAATAGACTAATTCAAAGAATTGGCAGAGCAGCAAGAAAAGGACAAAGAGGTTATGCTTTTTTGGCACTTGGAAACGATCCCATTTCGCAATATTACAAGAATCATCCTGATGATTATTTTGAAGATGCTGAAAAGACATACATCGATCCAAAGAATCCATTTGTAGAAGAATTTCAAGTGTTGGCAATGGCATGCGACAAACCAATATCAAAACATGAATTAAAAGAACATGAAGAAATTATTAATCAACATCTAAAGAATGGAAATCTAGTAGAATACAACAACAGAATAATTCCAAATTTTGATAAAATCAAACCACTACTAAACGATTACAGCATACGAGGTATTGGAAGCTCGATAGATATTTTCCTAAATGACAAAAAAGTAGGAGACAGGATTCTACCAATTGCACTAGAAGAACTACACAGAGATGCGATTTATTTTCTTGCAGGAATCAGATACAAAGTAAAAGAGTTTGGATATCCACAAAAGAATTTTGCAAAGCTAGAAAGAATTTCAAGGGACTATCCGTATTATACCAAAGCTCTAACAGAAGAGTGGCCAACTATTGAAACTGTTTTTGAGAAAAGAAATGTTTACGGAATGGAAGTAGCATTTTGCAAACTACACATACAAAAGAAAGTTTACGGTTATGTCAATATTGAATTGGGTCAAGAAGTAACACAGGGACAAAAAGTTTTGCTTGACACTCCATTAGAATATGACTTTATCACAAAAGGAATTGTATTTCATGCACCAAGGCCAATAAAAGAGATCAAAAATGCAGAAGATGAAGACTATACAGAAGCAAGTGGATATCATGCAACTGAACATGTTGTAATTGAAGGAAGCAACATGATAACGGGAGGAGTATCGCAGGATTTGGGAGGCATATCTTTGGGCACATCAGGCCTGATTTTTGTATATGATAGCGCAATTGGAGGAAATGGTGCAAGTAAGGCATTATTTGATAGATTTGAGAGGGCACTTGAGCGAAGTATGTTCATAATAAAAGAATGTCCGTGTCAAAATGAGGCAGGGTGCCCACGTTGTACATTCTCATATAGATGTGGAAATAATAACGAATTTTTACACAAATATTCAGCACTAGAAATTCTTCAGCGAATTAATGACGGAGAAGAAACTAAACTGATAGATCCAACAGAAGGAGACAGGCCACTAGTGTAAAATCAAAATGGGATAAATATAACAGATTTCCATCAATAGTATGGAAAAAGTTGCAATTGTTACTGGCACTTCATCTGGTATTGGATATGAAACTTCATTAGCACTTGCAAGAGATGGATTTTACACATTTGCAACAGTGAGAGATATCAAAAAAGGAGAAAAAATATTACAAGTTGCAAAAAAAGAAAAATTAAACATTGAAATTATTGAACTAGATGTAGATGATGAAAAATCAATTAGTACAGCTGTAGAAAAAGTTCTTGCAAAAAAACAACGCATCGATGTGCTAGTAAATAATGCAGGATGGGGTTTGTTTGGAAGTGTAGAAGATGTATCTATGAAAGATTTCAGAGCTCAATTTGAAACTAATTTCTTTGGAATAATCAGTATGATTCAAAAAGTTGCACCAGTAATGAGAAAACAAGGATCAGGAATTATAGTAAACATTAGCTCAGTTGCAGGAAAGATTGGATTTCCAGGATCACCGGCATACATTAGCTCAAAATTTGCACTAGAGGGATTATCAGAATCTTTGCGATATGAATTAGGACAGTTTGGAGTCAAAGTAGTAATCATAGAGCCAGGTGTTATAAAGTCAAACTTTTTCTCTTCTATGAAGATTGCAGAACCAAAACCAGACTCTCCATACAAAGAGATCACCGAAAAGGTAATCATGGGTGTAAAAATGATGGCAGAGTTTGGCACACTTCCATCAGAAGTGGCCACCACAATTTCTAATGCAATTAAAGAGAAAAACCCAAGACCAAGATATATCGTAGGAAATGACGCACAGATGTTTTTAGAAGCAAAAAGGGCAAAAACAGATACAGAGTTTGAAAATTATCTCAAAAAAGAACTATTTTCAAGCTAAAACACAACTACGCTAAATTGATATACACAAAAAATAGAGTTTTTGTCAAAGTCCGCAGTTTTGATGAAAGATGAAATGGAAAACACTACAACATAATGGAATCCTGTTTCCCCCTGCCTACGAGGCACATGGAATCAAGATAAAGATCAAAGGAGAGAGCATAGACCTTGACTTGAATCAAGAGGAGATGGTTTACCAGTGGGCAAAAAAGAAAGACACACCATATGCCCAAGACAAAGTATTTCAGAAAAACTTTACAGGTGATTTTGCAAAAACTTTACCGCCAAAATTTAAGAATATTTCATATCAGGATATTGATTTTTCACATGCTTACAAAATAGTCGACAAAGAAAAAGACATCAAAGAGATGATGTCAAAAGAAGAAAAGAAAGCACTGGCAGTTAAGCGAAAAGAATTACGAGAAAAACTAGTACAAAAATACGGCAAAGCCATCATGGATGGAAAAGAAGTAGATGTTGCAAATTACATGGCAGAACCTCCAGGAATTTTTATCGGAAGAGGAGATCATCCACTTAGAGGAAGATGGAAACCTCGTGTAACTGCAAAAGACGTTACACTAAATCTAGGCAAAGAAGCCAAAGTCCCAGAAGGAAACTGGGGAAAAATTGTACATGACAATGACTCTATGTGGTTGGCAGGTTGGACAGATTATCTTACAGAAAAAAGAAAATACGTATGGCTTGCAGATACTGCAGGATTAAAACAAGACAGAGACAAGGCAAAATACGAAAAGGCAGTCAAGCTATCAAAAGAGATTGAAAAAATAAAAGAGAAGATAGTCAAGGACATGAAAAGTAAAGATCCAAAGATTAGCAGAATTGCAACTGTGTGTTATTTGATTTATAGAACTGCAATGAGGGTAGGGGACGAAAAAGATCCTGATGAAGCAGATACAGTAGGCGCAACCACACTAAGAAAAGAACACATCAACATAACAGAAAATACAATAGAGTTTGATTTCCTAGGAAAAGACAGCGTAAGATGGAAAGAGACCGTAAAAGCAGAAGGCAATGACAAACAATTTCAGGAAAATCTCAAAAAATTAATTCAAAACAAAAAGCCAAAAGACGAAATTTTCGAAGACATTACATCAAGGCACGTAAATGCATATTATTCTAGCATAGTAGCAGGATTGACTGCCAAAGTTTTCAGAACTTATCTTGCAACTACGGTTGTGAAGAATTATCTCAAAGAGCATGACAACATGAAAGGAAAGACACCAAATGAAAAACTATATCATGCAAAATTGGCAAATTTGGAAGCTGCAATAATGTGTAATCACAAAAGAACCATACCAAAAACCTTTGAGGATTCATTAGAAAAGAAAAGAGAAACATTAAGAAATATCAACAAGGATCAGCCATGGAAAAAAACACTAGATGCAATAAAAAAAGCAGAATCAATGGATGACAAAACAGATGCACAAAAAAAGAATAAAGCTAAAAAGATCAAAGCACTAAACGAGCAATTAAAGAAACAAAAAGAAAAACACAAAGAAAGAACAGAGAAATTACAGTTACAAATTGACTTGTCTGAAAAAACCAAAGACTACAACATGGGAACATCATTGCGAAATTACATAGATCCACGTGTTTTCAAAGCATGGACAGATGAAGTAGGTGTAGAATGGGAGAAATTGTACACTTCTGCACTACAGAAAAAATTCCTTTGGGTACAAAATGAAAAAGTCAACTGGTCAGAAATAGCAAAACAATAAGATTTCATTTAAAAATGATCAAAATCGTTTTGAATAGGATACGTAGCATTTAATTTCTCAAATTATCTGGAATACATCATGCCGGGGTAGCTCAGCCTGGTTAGAGTGCCAGTTAATTGGTAAACTCTACCGGTTCTTCCAAAAAAGGCAATACTCATAATCTGGAGGTCGTGGGTTCGAAACCCATCCCCGGCATACACAAATTAGTTTAATACTCCCCCGCGACCTAATGTAAGGTCATTGAGTACCACGCACATATCAAAGCAGAAAATAGACATCCATGAT
>JBHIUL010000108.1:0-4543 GCA_042138315.1 Nitrosarchaeum sp. | reverse complement strand
CCTTTTGCCATCATCTCTTTGTTTCGTGATGTAGAAATAAATACAATGTAATCATCTCTTTTTGAAACTGCAAATTCTTCACTGGCATCAAAATCTGCGATGATGTCTTCTTTACTAAGTGATATTTTTTCACCGTCTATTTCATAATCACACTGGCCTTCTTTTTGGAGTGATGCAACAATCTCTTCCTTATCTGCATCTGAAAATATGTTGGAAAGTTTTACAATATGTTGTTTTGCTCTTGGAGCTACTTTTTTTCTATCTAACTCTAATAATGATTTGACAGGTAACTTTAGCTGTTTTAATTCTAGTATTTGTTCTAATCCTGAATTTTTTTCTGTTTCAAAAATTGTAAATTTTTCTACGTTGAGCTGTGACATCAGTAAAGTAGAAAGTGATTCTAATTTTTGTTTCTGACCTTTACTTACACAAATCAGCGCTTCATTTAATGGCCATCTTCGTTTGAGTTTTCCTTTCATTCTTGCAGCAGCTGAAATTGAAACAACATCTTTCATGATATCAAATGATTCTTCTATTTCTTCGCTGACAAGTGATTCCTGGTATTGTGGCCATCTGTCTAGCAAAATACTCTTTTTTCCATTAAATATTGTCTGATAAAGATACTCGCTAGTAAATGGACAAAGTGGATGAATCAAAATGTCTAGTGTTTTGAGCATTTCTCTTAATACTGCATAAATTGCCAATCTTCTGTTTTTCTTTGCTTCATCTTCATCCCATAATTCTCCTCTTGTAATTGGAATGTATATCTGACTTAGATTATTAATGATAAAATCATCAATTGCTTTTGCAGCCTCATGGAATTTGCATTCTTGATTACCTTCAGTTGTTTTCTTGATTAATTTCTGTAATTTTGATAATAACCAAATATCTGGCGATGTTAACAATCTATTTTCTTTTGCCCATGTGACTGTTTTTGTTTCATCAAAATTATCATATTCGCTATTTTGTTTGAAATATAGATGCAAATTGAATAACGTGTTTAGTACTTGATATGGTCTTGACATTAATTCTTCAGTGCTAAAGTTAAGTGGCTCTATTGGGCTTGCCTTCCAGATAAAATAAAATCTAATCAAATCAACTGGATATTTTTCAAGCAACTCTGCACCGTCCATGACATTTCCCAAGCTTTTGCTCATCTTGCCACCTTTTTCATCAAGAACATGTCCTTGAAACAAAAATGACTTGAATGGTGGAATTGGTCCGTTGTTTAGGATTACGTTTTCTATCAATAATGTATATGCCCATCCTCTTGTTTGATCAATACCTTCTGTGAAAAATGGTGCAGGAATAGTTTTAGAATATTCTTCATCTGTTAATGATGAGTATGGGGCTGAACCACTATTGTGCCATGTATCTAAAACATATTCTTCTCTTTTTGTATTTGTACTGTTACATTGTTTGCATTTTATTGTAATTTTATCAATCCATGGACGATGCAATTCAAAGTTTGGCCCATCTGGTAAGTTTGTTGCAGACTCTATGATTTCTTTTCTTGTAAAGAACCAATTTTGTTTTTTACAGTCAGCGCATATCCAAACTGGTAAAGGACATCCCCATATTCTTTCTCTGGATATACACCATGGATGTCTTTCTTTGATTATTCCTAAAAATCTGTTTTTTGGTGCTTCAAAAAAATACTCTACACTTTCTGCTGCCTTGACTGCTTTGTCTTCTAATCTGTCTAGCTTGTAAAACCATCCTTTTCTAGCTAACCACACTATTGGATGATGTGACCTCCAGCATAGTGGATATTTGTGCTTGATTTTTCCAATTTTTACTAGTGCATTACATTCTTTGAGGTCTTCTACGATTACCCTGTCTGCATCTCTTACAAACATCCCTTCATATTTTCCAGCTGAACTGGTGAATTTTACCTGATCATTAATTGGACTGAAAACTTTGACTTTTCTTTTATTTGCAATTTTTATATCTTCTTCACCATTTGCAGGAGACAAATGAACTAGTCCACTACCTGTTGTAATTTCTACAAATTCTTCTGATACTGCAACATGGAAATTGCTTTCTTTAGCACATTCATCTAATCCTGGAATGAAACTCAAAAGCGGATGATTGTATTTTTTTCCTTCAAATTCTGATCCTTTTGCAGTTTTTATTATTTCAAATTTCTCGATATTTACTTCTTTGAAGAATTCCTCCATTCTTGTCTTTCCTACAACCCATTTTTCATTTTCAACTTTGACATATGCATAATCTTCTTCTGGATTCAATCCCACCATTGCATCTGTCACTAGAGTGAATGGCATCGTAGTCCAAACAATCAGATATGCATCTTCATCTCTTAATTTTACTTTATAGTATAATGATGGGTCTTTCACTTCTTCATAATTGCTCTTTACTTCTGCATTACTTAGTGATGTCTGACAACTTGGACAATATGCAATTACTGTAAAGTCTTCTTCTAGTATTTTATTTTCATGAGCCTTTTTAAGAACCTGCCATTCTCTTTCAATGAATTCATCTCGATATGTCCAATATGCTTTGTTGTGATTAAATGACATTCCAAGTGATTCATCTACCTCTACCCATTTTGTATTGAATTTTTTTACAATACGTTTGCATTCTTCAACTAGTTTTTCTATTCCAAATTTCTCAATCACTTCTGATTTTCCACCTGTTACTCCAAGCTCCTTTTCTGCCTGTAATTCAACTGGGAGTCCCTGAGTGTCCCATCCTCCATTGAATGTGATTTTTTTCCCCTGCAATGTGTTGAATCTGTACCATAGATCCTTTATCACACGCCCTCTGAGATGTCCTGCATGTGGAATACCGTTCATAGTAGGTGGACCCTCAATGAACATTATTTTTTCTTGTTTGTCTGATTCAAAAATCAGTTTTTCTATGTCTATTGATTTGATGTATTTTCTTATTTCTGATTCTATTGCTTTTGCATCAAATTTTGATGAGAGTTCCATCTTAGATTTTGATATGAATGTGGCATTATAAAGCTAAATTGTTTTTTAATGCAGAAGTCATGTTTGTTACCTTATGATTTGATGACTAAAATTATGACCAGTCAAATCTACTAAAATCTAGAAAACTTATTTGAATAAAATCCCAATATTGGATATCTTGGATTATATAATTGAGTGAAAAATAATTTCTGTTGGTAAATGTTTTAGTTATTGGGTCTGGTGGACGAGAACATGCATTATCTTGGAAATTATCTCAAAGCTATAAAGTTGACAAAGTTTTCACCGCGCCTGGAAATGGTGGAACTACAAATAATGTCCCGATTGATATTAACGATCTAAATGCACTTGCAGAATTTGCACAAAAAAATAATTGCTTTACAGTAGTTGGTCCTGAAGCGCCATTAGCGGCAGGAATAGTGGACAAATTTAATCAATTGAATCTCAAAATTTTTGGTCCATCACAAAAAGCTGCACAATTAGAATCTAGTAAAATATGGGCAAAAAATTTTATGAAAAGAAATGATATTCAGACTGCAAGATTTGAAATATTTGATGATCCACAAAAAGCAGTAGAGTACGTTAAATCTCTTAATTATAATGTCGTAGTAAAAGCAGATGGCCTTGCTTCTGGAAAAGGTGTGATTGTTTGTAATGATGTTGATGAGGCAATTGCTGCAATTAACACAATTTTGGTAAAAAAAACATTTGGCAATGCTGGAAATCGTATAATTATTGAGGAGAGAATTGATGGGATTGAGGCGTCTTACATTGCATTATGTGATGGTGTCACTGCAATACCTATGGCATCCAGCCAAGATCACAAAAGAATCTTTGATGATGATAAAGGTCCTAACACCGGCGGAATGGGGGCATATTCTCCAACTCCTGTAATTGATGACATTCTTGCCAAAAAAATTCAAAATAAAATTATTGATAAAACAATCCAATCCCTGAATAACGAGGGAATTGTCTTTAAGGGATTTCTATATGCTGGAGTGATGATTAAAAACAATGAACCGTATGTCTTAGAATATAATGTGAGGATGGGTGATCCTGAATGCCAACCTATCACTATGAGAATGGATTTTGATTTGTATGATTATTTTGTGGCAAGTGTAGATGGGACGCTTTCATCAATGCCTGAAATTCCTTGGAAAAAACAATCTGCGGTTTGTATTGTTCTAGCATCTGAAGGTTATCCAGAATCATATCCTCAACACGAAGTAATTACTGGATTTGATACAGTTCCTAAAGATGCAATGGTATTTCATGCAGGAACAAAAAAACAAGATGGACAAATTTTATCTAACGGTGGACGAGTCTTAGGTGTTACTGCACTTGGTGATACTTTGGAGATTGCAATATCTAATGCATATGTTGCAGTTGAAAAAATTTCTTGGCCTCACAAATATTATAGAAAAGACATTGGTAAAAAAGGTCTATCGTATCTTTGATGTATCTATTATTCTATCTTCGGTAACAATCCAATCTATAATTACATCGTGTTCTGATTTTGGAATATTTTTTACAATTTGTTTTTCATATGTCAATGAAATTGTCTTGATTTTATTTTCAGCTAAAAATCTATC
>JBHIUL010000107.1:0-4627 GCA_042138315.1 Nitrosarchaeum sp. | reverse complement strand
TGTAGAAGCTAAACTAAAAGAAACATATTCTGAAAAAAAATTTGGTGAAAATACAAAATTTGAATATTTTAAAAAAACTATTTCTCTTCCAAATGAAATTAACAACAAAAAAATTTCTGCTATATTTAAAAAAGGTAGATTAAAAATAACAATTCCAAAGATGGTTTTCAGTCACAAAATAACTATAAAATAATTATTTGAAAAATTGATCCACTTGATCTCTATATTTAATAGCTAATTTACCAAATTCTGAAAAATCTTCAGCTGTTGGATATTTCATTCTTATTGCATATTGATTTACAAAAACAGATAATGCACTACCTACAATTAGATTGTAAACCCCATCTGCAATATTTTTTGAGTAAGGAAATGCAATTTTGATAAAAGGAAGATATGTCTCAGTTTGGGAAATCATTAATTTGATATTTTTTTCAACATATTCTTGAACATCAATTGGGATTGCCATACTGTTAATAGAATTGATTTCTTATAATGTTTTATTATATTCGCGAATTAACTGTTTACACCTTGTTTTTTGATAATTATTGCATTTACTAGATTGTTTGTTCTAGATATTTCTCTTTACCTTTTCTACTTCGTGGTAAGCATCTCAGTTGCCTATTACAGCAGGGACATGTTATTCCCTCATAATCTACAAATATTTCACAATGATTACATCTTTTTTGTCCTGCTGCATATCTTCCAATCTGTGATGGTTTTGATGCCTTGTATTTTCTACATTTTCCAATACAATATGTCATATTAATTCAATAATTCCTTTTTCATACTTTTTAATTTATTTGTAAAATTATGGAAATTTTTTATCACATTAACTCACATCATTTTTTTAACAAAACGAATCTCTGTAAATTGGATTAAATTTTTGCTAATATTGTTATTCAATAATTAGTGATTTAATAATGAAAAAATAAAACCTTTGATTGCAATGCACTCAGATCATGAATAATTTGGAATAAATTTTACCATCATGATTGATAATCAGCTAGACTAATAAATAACAAAAATTTAGAATTTTTCTATGAAAAAAATTGAAGCAATAATCAAACGTTCTACATATCCTGTTATAATTAATGAATTAAGTAGTATGGGTTATTCAATTATTGATAAAAGAAATCTAGAAGACAGTAAAATTTTCGATAAACAATCAGGTGCAAAAATAGGTTCTACTGGTGTTAAAGCAATTCCACTTTCAAAAATAGAATTAGTTGTTTCAGAAAAAGATGCTAGAGAAGTAATTAATTTAATTTCAAAAAAATCTGGTTTTTCTGCAAATCAAGGTGGAAAAATTTTCATTTCAGAAATGGAAGAAATTGTTGATATGAATACACTTAGTGCTCAACAAGATCTTGAATCTGAAGAAATATTTTTCTCTCCTAAACCAACAACTAAAAGAAGTAGACTGGTTCCTCTTCAAAAATTTACATTAATGAAACTTGATAAAATATATGAAAACAATAAAGAAAAATTACAAACAGATTACAGAATAAAATCATTTAGTGACTTTGTTAATCATTGCATTATGGGATATCTTCCAACAATGGAAAAACAATTAAAACATACAACAATTGTTTATGGAAATAATTTCCATGAATTTTAGTTAGATTGTTTCTTCTCCTTCTTGAGCAGTTGCAATATCTATAGCACGTAATATTGGTGAAATAAAGATCTTACCAACAGTTCCTTTTGTTTTAATGATGTTAATTACATCTTCTTCTTTATTTTCTGGAATAATTACCACTATGAGATATTTCTCACTGAATTGAGGTTGAAATATTGCACTTCCTTTTGAAGCATGAATTCGTGCTGGTGGTTTTTTACCTCTACCGCGCACTTTAGTGACTGTTAGACCACCGATCTCTAGCTTTCTTAGTGCTTCACTAATTGCCATTACATCATTGTTTCCAAGCAGTGCTTCAATTCTTAGCATTTGATAATTCTAAAATGGTTTTTACAAATAATAGTTTCAGTTTTTGATAATCATGTGATAATCAAATGCTTATCTAATTTCGTTATTATTATTAGTTTTAGAGTTTCAAAATTATTGTGCCAATAGATACAGGTGATACAGCATGGATGCTCGTAGCAGGAAGTTTGGTACTGTTAATGATACCGGCACTTGGCCTTTTTGAATCTGGTTTATTGAGAAAGAAAAATGCTGTATCTGTTTTTATGCAAATCTTCTTTGGATTAGCTTTACTTAGTGTGATGTGGTTTGTTTTTGGCTTTAGTTTATCATTTGGTCCTGATGAATCAGGTGGATTTATTGGCAATATGGATTGGGTATTTCTAAAAGGTGTTCCATGGGATGAAGCGCTTGATTATGCACCGACAATTCCTGGAGTGTTATTTGTAAAGTTTCAATTAATGTTTGCTGCAATCACACCATTACTTCTAACAGGTACTATTGCAGAACGAATGAAATTTAGCTCATTTATTATATTCATAGCTTCTTGGTCTATTCTAATCTATTATCCTCTGGTTCATTGGGTATGGGGAGGTGGTTGGTTAGCAGAACTTGGTGTTGTTGACTTTGCTGGCGGTATAGTTATTCATACTAGTGTTGGAATGGGTGCACTTGCAGCAGCAATAGTACTTGGTCGCAGAAGATTTTTTGGTCCAGCAATTGAAATTCCTCACAGTATTCCTTTAGCAGTAGTTGGTTCATCACTTCTTTGGTTAGGTTGGTTTGGATTTAATGCAGGTAGTGCATTAGCATCTGGTTCACTAGCTGGAAATACAGTAATTGTAACACATATGGCATCTTCAGTTTCTGCATTAATCTGGGTAGGATTATCTTGGATGAGAACAGGTAAGCCCTCTGTTGTTGCAGCAGTTAATGGTGCAATTGCAGGTCTTGCAGGAATTACACCTGCATCAGGATTTGTAAGTGTAGAACATTCTTTTGTCATTGGTATAGCAATAGGCATTGCATCATACTCTGGAGTTGTAATCTTTAAGGAAAAACTGAAGATAGATGATGCATTAGATGTAAGTTCAGTACACGGTGTAGCAGGAATAATTGGATCTCTTTCCATTGGACTCTTTGCAAGTAAATTAGTTAATCCAGCTGGACCAAACGGATTATTATTTGGTAATCCTGATCAATTGGGAATCCAAGCAATTGGAGTAGCAGTAGCAGCTGCACTTGGATTTTGTGGTACATGGATAATTATGAAAATTTTAGATTTCTTAATAGGCGTCAGAGTATCGCCTGAAGTAGAAGACGCAGGACTAGATATCAGTGAACACGCAGAAAGAGCATATGCTGATGAGGAAGAATACAAGTTAGATATGGATGCTTATGTAGATGAACTAGAAGAAAAAGATGAATTTTTCTTCAATAAAAAATAGTTTTTACCACTTATTTTAAAAATTTCCAGATTCAGTATAATTTGATATATAGATCAAATATTGGAATTAATACAATGAAATCTACCCCAAGTAATAAACGACCTAATCCTCCAAAAAAAGATTCAACTCGTAGTATTACTTACCGACTTCCATCTAAAATTGTAGAAGAATTAGAAACAGAAGCAATGAATAAAAATATTTCACAAAATGTTTTGGTAAAACAAATTCTTGAGAAATATGTAAACTGGGATCGATTTGGTGATAAAATCGGCATGATTCCAATTCCTAAAGGAATTCTAGATTCTTTAGGTGCTGAAATGAATGGTGAAGATATTAATGAAATTATTAAAACTGTTTTACCAATAATCAAAGATACAGTTCTTTTTATGAAAGGAAAATATGATTTGAAAAGATGTATTGAAACATTAGAAGATTATATGCGTGCATCTGGAATGAAATCAGATCATAGAATTGAAGGTGATCTGCATCATTTTATTATCCAACATGAACTAGGTATGAACTGGTCATTTTTTACTGAACAACTATTAAAAGAAATTTTTAATCAATTCATGCCAAACAAAAACATCAAATTTCAAACAACTAAAAATACAGTAATTGCAACAATATCTTTGGGTTCAGATTTTAGCGAACATGATTATTGATTTATTTGAAAATACATATTATACAAATTTTTACCACATTTTAAATTATAACAACAATTTTTACATTAGAACAATATCAAATTAAATTTATAACACCAAATGGAGTTCTAATTATTGATTGAACTAAACAAAAAAGTATTTGGAAAAATTACGATTAAAGAAATTATAGGAGCAATTCCACCTGCAATTCCAGATACAAAGAAATTACTGGAGACTGAATTTCAAAATCTCATTAATGAACTTGAATCACAAACTAAAGATGATTTGAAAAAATTACTAAATGAACAACAAATAGCAAATAGTCATATCAATAGTAGACCTGGTGCTATGGCCTTAGCCCAAGATAAAATTAGATTATTTACGGAATATAATCAAAAATATATTCAAATTATTAATGAAAAACTAGAGTCTTAGTTTTTTTCTATTCTTTATGTTGATATGGGTGTTAATCTGAAATTTCATGATTTTACATAAAATTACTATTCAATTATTGCTATTTTGTGCTCTTATAGGCTCTCATTCTTGGTCTGAAAATTGTGGAAAAAGTTGATGATTCATAAATACGAAAAAACTGACTACCCTAGAACCATAAA
>JBHIUL010000106.1:0-4657 GCA_042138315.1 Nitrosarchaeum sp. | reverse complement strand
ATGAACCAATTGCAAATACACCAATATCAAGATTAGATACAATTATTCTTGCACCATTGTTAACCGTCAATCCTGCTCTTTCAGTATATGATACAATTGTTTTAGATGTAGGAGACCATCCTCGCTCTAGAGTACTATGTACAACTACGTACCCTTCTTTTGGAGTTTGTACTGCAACCCAAAATTTTTGATTTGGTTGTGCACCCATTCCTACTTCAACAAACTTTTCAGGATTAGTTTCATCATAAACTCTCAAAACTGCATTTCCATTAGGATTTGCATATACAAGATTGTTATCAATAGTAACTTGCCAGCTTACTGCATGTATTCTTTGCATTGGAATAATGTTTGCATCTCGAAGAATTTTGTTAAATTCGTATGATGGAATTTCAATTGTATCAATAATTAATGATGGATTTTTTGGTTCTTGTGCAAAAACAGGTGATATGACAAATCCAAAAAGGAAAATTAATACAAGAATATATTTCACAAACTAAATCTTGTTTGAGTGAATAAATACTTAATCAACAAATGGATGTGAATAATCTAAAATTACCTTTGAGACTTCAGGTCTTAAGATAAATTCAGATGGAGATTTACCATCATCAATCATTTGTCGTAGTTTTGTTCCACTGATCTGTTCTTTTGCATCATCATCATGGGGACATGCCTTTGGATTTGTATATGTTAGACATTTTCTACAATAGAAAAATGCTGGGAAAAATACTGGTGATATTTCTAATTCGGGATAATCATCAAATATTTTTTGTGCTGCAAATGGATCATAAAATGTTCCAACTCCTGCATGATCTCGACCAATAATAATATGCGTACATCCATAGTTTTGTCTCATAATTGCATGATGTATTGCTTCTTTTGGTCCAGCATATTTCATTTCTGTATGTAAAGTTCCAAGCTTACACCTATTCTTTGGATAATAATGTTCAATCATAGTTTCATAGCATTTGACAATTACTTCGTCTACAAAGTCACCAGACTTTTTCTTTCCAATTACTGGATTTACAAATACACCATCTCTTGTTGTAATAGATGTTTTTTGAAGCATCTCATGTGCTACATGTGGTGGATTTCTTGTCTGAAAAGCTACAATTGTCTTCCATTCTGCTTTAGCAAATGCTTCTCTAGTTTGTAAAGGAGTTAATCTGTATTTTCTAATTTCTGTATCTTCAGGTCTTTGAATATAATCAATTTTACCACCAACTAGATAGTCTTGCATAGACATTGTCTTTGCAACACCTGGATGTGATGAATCAGTTGTGCCGTAAACTCCCTTTGCAGTCTTTTCTTTATCAAAAGTAAATGTTTCTTTTACATGTAAAATTGCTATGCCTAATCCTTGATGATTTTGCAATAATACTTTACCAGCTTTTTTCATTTTTGCAGCTGTAGATTCATCTACATCAAGAACTATTGGGATTGTCCAAGCCAAACCGTTTGATAATCTACCTTTGGATATTACATTTTCAAAGTCTTTTTTTCCCAAAAATCCCTCAAGAGGGCTAAAAATTCCATCTGCAATGTTTTCGACATCATTTGCAAGATCTTCTGAGATTGATATGGAGAATAATCCAGATGAATCAGTTTTAGTAATTCTATTTACTAGTTTTCCTCCATGTGGTTTGATAGAATTATCAGTCATACTAAATTCTCTATTTATGGTCTATATGAAGGCCACACTCTTTGTGCTCTCCTTGTTCCCACCACCAACGTCCTGCTCTCAAGTCTTCTCCTGGTTTGATTGCTCTGGTACATGGTGCACACCCAATACTTGGATAACCCTTGTCAAGAAGACTATTGTATGGTAAATTATTTTTCTTGATATACTCTTGGATTTGATCCCATGTCCAGTTTATTATTGGATTAATTTTTAAAATTCCACCATGTCCATGATCTATTTGAAAAATGTTGATATCATTTCTTACCTCAGTCTGATCACGTCTTAATCCAGTAATCCAACCATCTAAAGTAGTTAACATTTTATTATTTGGGTGGACTTTTCTGATTTCACAACATAGTTTTCTATTCTCTACACTTTCATAGAAAAGATTCAATCCTTTTTCTCTAACCATATCTTCAACCTCTTTAGTATCTGGAAACAAAACTTCAATTGTTATGTTGTATTTTTTTCTTACAATATCCATAATATCATAAGTTTCTTGTGGTAATCTTCCTGTATCTAATGTAAAGAACCGAAACTTGGGATTAATTTTAAGCATAATATCCATAATTACTGCATCTTCAGCACCAAAACTGGAAGCTTTTGCAACTCGCGGATGAAGATTATCAGAGACCCATTGAAGTGCCTCATTTGTTGTCTTTATTTTTGAGTTTAAATCATCTACTTGTTCTTGGGTAAATTTTTTCACTAATACGCTTGAATTGTTTTGTTTTATATTGATTACCCGAAATATTCTACTCTAAATTATAAACAGGTTTATTTCAAAAAAGAAAATATGGAAGATATTTCTTATGTAGTAGTTTTTCCAACGGTATTTTCTAAAAATAAAATTCCACAACTAATCATAAATATTAAAAAAATTTTAAAAATTCAAAATCAGGGATTCAAATCAGTAATACGTGATGGAGATGTTATTTTAGTAGATGCAAATGATCCAGTATTTGCATCATCGTCGATTAATTTACTTTTTGGGATTGAAAAAATAGCTATTGCTAAACAAATAAAAAATGATTTTCAAAAAATCATATCAGAAATTACTACAGTGGGTGGAAATCTTTTATTAAAAGGAGAAAGATTTCTTGTTCGAGTTGAAGGTACATCAAAAGGATTTTTTACAAAAGACATTGAAATTGCAGCAACATCTAACATTATAGAAAAAAAAGCTAATATGGGTGCACGTCCTGGAACAGAAGAAAATTTTGACAAATTACTGTATACCTATCTAACAAAAAATAATGCATATGTTTGTATTTTTTCAGATAATGGTCAAGGTGGTATACCATATCAATCTCAAAATAAAAAGGCAATTTGTAGTATATACGATGAAATTTCTGCAATCTCTTGTTTTGAAACAATAAAACAAGGATTTGATACAAAAATAATTGTTTGTTATAGACAAAAATCAGAATTGATGAATTTAGTTAAAACAATTAATCAAATAATTCCAAGATTGATAAAACAAGAAATTGGATTAGAATTTTATAATATTAAAATTAATCAAACAGGTGTTAAAAATTATTTAATTTTTGTAAATACAATATTAGAAATTATGCTTCATGAAGCAAAATCAAATAAGATAAGTCACATATCTCTTGCATTATCTCCACTAATGTTTTCTTCTGATTTTATTGATTATTCAATGAAACGTGTATTTCAAAAAAATGTATTACCAATAATACCGTTAAGTGGTATAGATACCAAACTTTTTGATGAAGCAAAAGAAATTGGATTAGAAAAACAAATTCCAAAATTAGAAAAATTATTTACAATTACGTTCAATGAAATACCAAATTTTTCAAGTAAAGCTGTAGAACTTGCGTTAAAATCAAAAATGAGTATCAATATCAAAATAGGACCAAATAATGTGCACGATATACTTGATTCTTTAGAGTAATATCACTGCGAATTTAAACAGCATTTGAGAAATATTTCTATGTTAAAAATTGGTGAATTTATCTATCCATGGGGTAGTGGTCATTATTCCCGAATGATGAGACTAAATGCGGTATTAAGTAATCACATTAAAGAAGAATTTGAGGTACATTTTTCAAGCAAAGATCATGTTTATCAAAAATTACTAGAGAAATTTCCTAATCAAAAAGATCAAATTCATGAAATATTAATGCCAACCCCAGTTGATGGAAAATTTGGACCAAGCGTTTCATTATCACTACTAAATTTTTTATTACCAGTTTCAAAAAATCCTCCACTTGTAAAACAAATTGCAAGTTATTTGAAACAAGAAAGTAAGTTGTATAATGATGAAAAATTTGATTTAGTAATTAATGATGGAGATATGGGTTCAAACATTTTAGCAAAGAATCGTCACATTCCAAGCTTGTTCATTACAAATCAATTCAAACCAAAATTGTATAAATCAAGATCTTATTTTTATCCAGCATTAGTCTATGTTTCAAAACAAATTGCAAAAGCTTCTAGAATTCTTGTAGCTGATTCACCACCTCCATACACAATATGCGAATACAATCTAAATTTCACAAAAGATGTAAAAGAAAAAGTAACTTATGTTGGTCACTTTACTGCTAATAAGAATATTAAAAAAGTATTAGATTCTGATCTTGAAAAATTAATAGAAAATTCAGAATTTGGATATTGGATGAGAACTGGAAATAAATCAACTAATGAAGGAACAGGGCAAAGATATGAACAAGTATTTCATCAAAACGAAATGAAAAATGAAAAAAGAATAATTTCTCATGCAAAAAATGATTCAACTATTGATTCTGTTTTAGGAAAAGATGGAAAAAAATATACTATATCTGATGCTTTTGAAAAAAAAATTGATTGGATTCAGATTGATATTGGTTTTTTATCAGAACAAGAAAAAGAAACTGTTTTAAATTTGAGTAAATATGCGGTGGTAAATGGTTCTCATACTGTAATGGGTGAAATTCTTGGAAGTAAAAGAAAACCAATAATCGGTATTCCAGTTTATGA
>JBHIUL010000105.1:0-4681 GCA_042138315.1 Nitrosarchaeum sp. | reverse complement strand
ACTCAATATCCTTTCTGTGGTTCCTTGATTACTAGATCCTGTTTTTGTTGAAACTTCTACATCAGCCTGAAAATATGTTACAGCTATAATCTCTTTTTCACCAGTTGTTAAAAATGGAAGTGCCACTGTAAATGACGGCCCTTCTCCTTCTAAAGCACCTGTTTCTACATTTGCTACTGTAAATGAATCTCCTTTTGTGAGATAGTTGTCAGTTGAAATAAACATGTTAAATGTTTTTTCTGTATTTCTAGGGAAATCTCCCAGATTTGGTCTTGGTGAAAATGTTGTATATGCAGAATATGTTCCCTTTTTAATTACTAATTCTTTATTGTTAAATTGTACTTCATCATAACTATGGCTTTTATTTATTGACGTGTCTTGGTTTTCAACTCCTAATTTCATAATTATATCTTCTTCTGCTTTAACCGGCTCACCTTTGGCATCCAATAATTCTACCACTGCATATCCTTTCGCACCGCTGTAACTGTTAAACTTGTCCGGAATAACAAATAGTTGAACTTGTAGTGGTTCCGTTGCCTTACGTACATGTATGAATTGACTTATTTTTTTCATATTTTCTGTGCTTGCAAAAACTATTGCATCTCCAGATTTTTTTATATCAAATTCAGATGTTGCAAAATACTCTCCTTTTTTAATTACTATTTCGTTATTTCTAAGATTGACTATTTCTTTATTTGGAGTTTCTATTTTTATTACAATGTCTTCCAATGCTACAGTTGGTAATCCTCCAGTAGTTGCTAATTCTACTGTTATATATCCAAATCTTGGTCCATCTATAGGGAAATCATTTGGTGTTATCTTCATCAGAATTTGAGTAGGGTAATTATTGTTGTTAAAAACTTCCAGTTGAATTTCTTTTGATGAAAATCCTGGTGCTGCTAATGCAATTTTTGCTATGCCTGGTTTTATTGCTTTGATTTGTACATCTTTTGTGTATCCTTCACTATTTTTTTGAACATTGATTATTTGTATAATCGAGTTGTCTGAGCTTACAACTTTCAGATTGTCTATTGATTTTGGCAACATCATTCCATTTGATGTGACAAAAATTTGTAATGTTCCCTCTGTATTTTCTAATAGTTTCTCTGGATGTAACTGGTATCCAAATTCTGCTGCGGTTTGTGCATTAGCAGGTATGACAAACATGCTGGCACAAATTAACCCAAGTAAAAAAATAACCTTCAATCTATAAAAAAATTGAGTTATTTTTGTTATATTGAACAGTATGAAACATTACAATACATACTGATTTTATCCAAATATTGAGCCTACGCTGAATATTTTTGATTGAATTATTATTATTGATATCAATGATATCGTTATTAGAATTGCAGCATGTCTAAATCCTGCAGAATATGAGCCTGTTGTTATTTTACCCAAAAATAATCCTGATAGCCATGATTGCGCTAAAATTGCTATCCCTAATAACTCAAAACGTGCATTAGCTTCATTTTGTAAAATTTCTCTTTTTTCAGGACTTGTTTCCAAACCTGTTCCTATTCCTGTAAGCGAATCAATTACTAATAATGTTGTAAAGCTTGTAATTCCTATTAACATAAACCCTACAAACACATAAGGTCGTAACATAGATCTTTTTGCTTTTTCAATATTTCTAATTTTTTCTGAAATGCCTGCCAATGTATCTAGCGTTGTAACATTGCCTCCCCCTGAGGATATTATTTCAAATAAAATTCTAAAATTAATAAGAATTTGAAAATCTGTTGTTTCTTTTTTTAGAAATTGATAAATATCTTCTAAAGTCATCCCCCATTCTAATTTATTTGAAATTCCATTTGCTACTTTATTGAATAATCCAAAATCTTTTCGTTTTGTTGCTTTTATTACACATTTTTCTGGACCTAATCCTGCTTTTCTTGCTTCTGCAACATCTCTGAGAATGATTGCAGATGCTGATTCTGCATCGAGTGAAAATTGATATTTGCTTTGGAACTTTAATGCGGGCCATAAAGTTGATACAATTAATGCTGCACCTAAAACATACAAATTATGATCTGGTAATAGGTTTAGATAAATTATCACTATTGATACTAGAATTCCTGGACTTCCAAACATAATGATTTTTTTTATATTCATTTCATCGATTTTTGATTTGTTTGTATATTTTGCAAGAAACAAAAACAATCCTGAAACTAATGGTGGCATAATTATTACAACATATAACGGATCGATGTCTGTTTCTAAAGGCGGAGTTCCTATTCCACCTGTAGTTGTTGCAGTAATTATGATGTATACGGCCAAAACGACAATTTGCATTGTCATGTACGTGTCTACAAGAGCTTTGACTTGATCAACTAGTCCTTTCTGTATACTTTCATACAGATCAAACGCACTTGTCATTTTAGTTTTAAGATAATTTACGACATCTCCTCCACTTTGAATTGCTGATACATACCCACTGAGAAACTCCCCAAAATTAGATGGTCCTTTGTCTTTTACTTCTAACATCACACTTAATGGATCCATACCTAAAATGTCAATTTTTTTTAAAATTTTCATGGCTTCTTTTCTAATATTTGGCAAAAGATCCATTTCTTTAATTTTAATAAAAATGGTATATGGACCGAATCCACTTGTTGCAAGTAATGTAACTATGGTGATGAAAAACGGTAGTTCTGGATCTATTTTTTTATCAATTTTTTTTTGCTTGTCTTTTTTTTCAAAATCTTTTAAAAAAGACATTATCCACCATATTCTATTTTTTTCATCATCGCATTTGGATCTCTGTAATACTTTCCAATGCTTTCTGCTACTTTATCATAACTTCTGATTCCACGTTGTAATAACCATTTAAGAACAATTTTTCGTTTTTCATACTCTTCAAAAACTTGTTCCATCTCTCTACCTGTTTGTTCTGAAATTCTTTGTAACATAACACTGTCTTCTAACTGTGAATTAAAATAATCTGATTTTGGATCCCATTTGAATGCCATATGATATGAATCTGCTGTATTGATTTCTTGGATTGATATTGCCTTCCTGGTACTTTTACCATCGTCCCCTGTTACTCTTCTAATTACTATGGCACAATTCATTAGAGATAGATATGATGGTGGAATGTCCATTGGTTTTTGTTGTAATCTTTTACCTGCTGATTCTAAACTATCTGCGTGCATTGTACATAATCCTCCGTGACCTGTTGCCATAGCTTGAAACATAACATATGCTTCAGAACCTCTAATTTCTCCCACTACGATGTAATCTGGCCTATGTCTTACACCTGATTTTATGAGATCATACAATCCGATTTCTCCTTCACCACTTGGCCCAAACCCTGTTCTTGCAACTAAACTAAACCAGTTTTCATGTTTGATGTTGATTTCTGCCACATCTTCAACAGAAAATATCTTGTAATCTGGATTAACTAATCCGGTAATTGCATTTAGAATGGTAGTTTTTCCACTCCCTGTAGATCCTATAACCATAATTGACATTTTTGCCTCCATTAATAACCACAAATAAGCTGCAACATCAACACTGATAGTTCCAAAAGATATCAAATCTATGACAGAGTATGGGTCTTGTTTGAATTTTCTTATTGTGAAACTAGTTCCTTTTGGTGTAACTTCTTTTTGATATAGTACTGAAATTCTATGATTTCCCTCTAATGCTAAATCTGAAATAGGATATGCTGAACTGATGTGTTTTCCTGCTCTAAATACTATTCTTGCTACAAATGAGTTTAATTTTTCATCTTCAAATTTTATATTACATGGTATGCTGTCATATTTTCTATGCCATACATAAATTGGTGAATCTATTCCACTACAACTTACATCTTCTATGTTTGGATCATGCATTAATGCATCAATTAATCCAAAACCTGCAATGTCTCTCTCCAGATAATATTTTACTTTTTCCATACTTGCGAGGGGATAATCTTGAAACAATTTTTCATTTTCTTTGATAGTTTTATTTACGAATGACATAAATCCAAATTCTTTTTCAATGTTTTCAGGAGAGTCTAAATTTTCTTCTATTAAACGGTATAATTGATTGTAAATTACTTGTTCTGGTTGATTGAGTTTTGTTTCATCTACTTGATATGAAATACTTCCTGTCTCTTGGTCTTGTAAAATATTTGCATAACTAAATGGGGCTGTTAATGGATGTCTGGCGGGTGAGCCGTTTTGAGGGTACCCCCCGGGGGGTCGAGGGGCAGCCGTTGCGTTGGGTGGCGGTCGAGGCTTTGGCCCCCGGCGACTTTCCGCCGGCCAACCGGCCCATCGTGGCGGCCCTGCAACTGCCGGATCACTGCATGATCACCGGAGAATTCAGGGATGAAGCTGATTTCCTTCGTCGGCTGGGGGTCGCCCTTGGACGGGGCGTGCGCATGGTTCAGTTCAGGGCGCCTGGCCTGGATACCGGCAGTTACCGGCGGCTGGCACTTGAGGCCAAAGCGCGGTGCCGTGAGGCGGGGGCGACGCTGTTGCTCAACGCCTCCCCCGAGGTGGCGGCCTCGATCGGCGGGGTAGGGCTGCACCTCAATGGCCGGCGCCTGCGCGCCTGCCGCCGCGCCGATCTCGAGTCGCTCTCTGGAAGCTGGATCGGCGCCTCCTGCCATGACCTCGAAGAGGTGAGGCTGGCGCAGGGGTTGGGGGTGGATTTTGTATCGCTGTCACCGGTGCAGCGGACCGCCACC
>JBHIUL010000104.1:0-4686 GCA_042138315.1 Nitrosarchaeum sp. | reverse complement strand
ATTGTTTTTATAATGTTTCAATTAACTTTGAAATGTGCAATACTTTCAAGCATTAAAAACTGGTCAAAAAAGGGTTGAAAGTGCACGAGAATATCTTAACAAATTAACCAACGGTAAGGCAATGCCTGCACTTGCATTAAGAGATAACAAATCAAATGTATGGGAACCAGTAGGTGATGAAAATCTATATGCATTTGTTGATGAATCAGCAGGATTTGTTTTAACAGATAACAGCGGATACATCCTTGCACTAGTTGACAAAAACGGTATTTCTAAAACAATTGTACAAGGAGTTACAAAAGAGCAAAAAATAACATTAGAACAATCATTTCAAAAAGACAATATTTTAGAATACAAAGGTAAAGTAGTACTACCAGTGTAGTCAAATTGACAATTTTTTACCAAGAATAGTCAAAAAAAATCAGCGTAAAGCTTTTGTTATCATTGTATCTAGAATAAGAAATGGCAAAATTCTCTCAAGAGATCGAAGTTAGTGGACATCTTATAGATTCATCAATTCTTACAAAAATATTTGACAAAATCATGGATCTTCAAGGAGAGTTTCAAGTAGAAGAAATCAACATAGGTAAAAAGAAAAAAGACCCATCATATGCTAGATTATCAGTAGCTGGAAAAAATCAAAAACATCTGGATGAAATTTTAGAGACAGTTTATCGAGAAGGAGCAGTCTCAAAAATACAAAAGGAAATTACATTAAAAAAAGCACCAAAAGATATGGTTATGCCTGATGATTTTTACAGTACTACAAATAATCACACACAAATTTTTCATAATGAAAAATGGATTCAAGTTGAAAATATGATGATGGATAAATGCATTGTAGTTAAAAACGATAAAGTGTTTTGCGTACCTGTTAGAGACGTCAAAAAAGGTGATGAGATAATTGTTGGAGAAGATGGAATTAAAATCACACCACCTGAACGTCCAAGAGAGGGAGTAAATGTCTTTGAATTTATGGGTAGTTCTAGTTCAAGTGAGAGACCTACACAGCACATTGCAAAAAAAGTAGCTGAGGATATTTACAAGACAAAAAAATTGGGAGGAAAAATTATAGTGGTAGGCGGTCCAGCCATAGTACATACAGGTGCTGTAGATGCAATTGCCGAATTGATCAAATTAGGATACATAGATGGTGTTTTAGCTGGAAACGCATTAGCAGTTCACGATATAGAATATGCTACGTTAGGTACCTCGCTTGGCATGAACGTACATGATGCTACATTGGCATATCGTGGACATCGAAATCATATGGATACAATAAATGCAGTTTTCCGTGCAGGTTCAATTGTAAATATGGTTAAAACAAAAAAGCTTAACAGCGGCATAATGTATCAATGTGTAAAAAATAACATTCCGTTTGTATTGGCAGGTTCAATTCGTGATGATGGTCCATTACCCGATGTAATTACAGATGTAACAGTTGCTCAAAGAGAATACAAAAAAGTACTCAAAGATGCAAAAATGGTAATTATGATCTCAACAATGCTGCATTCTATTGCAGTAGGAAATATGTTACCTGCAAATGTCAAAGTCATAGTAGTAGATATCAACCAGCCTACAGTTACAAAACTTATGGATAGAGGAACATGGCAGGCATTAGGAATAGTGACTGATGTTGGTGCCTTTTTACCAATGGTAGTACAAAAAATTAGAAAACAGAAAAAATAGATTTATGGGTTTAATCTTGGATGTTGTACAAACATTCCGTCTTTATCTATTGAGATAGGATGAATTTGCTGGCTATGGTTTATTCCTCGCATTTTAGTTACCTGGATTGTTCTTTCCATTGTATCCTCTTTTCTTGTATGTCTTAACTGAATAATTCCAGATGAGACAAACCATTCAAGAGGAATTTCAGTATTATCATATTCAGATATTATCAGAGATGTTACACCATAGTTTTCTAATGCTTGAATTAATCCTTGTAATCCTTGTCTCATGTAAAATTTATCAGAGTATTGCATCGCCAAAATAGTTATAGAATCAATTACGATTCTTTTTGCTTCAACTCTTTTAATACTGCTTAATAGTAATTTTGTCAGATGTTCAAATGGTATCTGTTCACCTCTATACAGTGAATCATCTTTTCCAATAAGATTATCTTGAATTTTAAATGGTCTTGCGTCAATCATCAGTATTTTATCTTTACTGATTAAATCATCAAAATCCCAACCAAATGACTTGCAGTCATTTTTTATCTCATCGATATTTTGTGACAATGAAATGTACACTCCTGATTCATCAAAGTCTTTTGCTCCAGAATATAGAAACTGTAGTCCCAAAGTGGTCTTTCCGCTACCAGGAGGACCAGAAATTACTGAAGAACGGCCTTTTTTTAACCCACCAAGCACAATGGAATCTAAGCCAGGTACGCCAGTCTTAATTTTAGAATATGTAAAATCCATTCTACATTGAAATGAAGTAGAATTTTCTATATAAAGAAGGAGACTAGTTTGATTCTAACAAAAATTTTATCATAAATGAATATTCTTAGAATTTACCCATAAAGATTCAAAGAGTAATTTCATTGAATATACTAGAGATTTTGAATTTGTCCACATTGCAGATAATTCGGTAGGTGAATTTGCATTTTTGGTAAAAAATAACAATTCACCGTTATCTTTTAAGATAAAACATAGGTGATTTTCAATATCATCACTCATCTTTTTGATATTTTTTCTTTCTAAATCATCAAAAATATATTCTGTTTTTTTAGAACAATTACTTAATAATCTAAATTTTTGTTTTGAATTTACAAATGATTCCAAAAATTCGCCATGATATAATTTGATATAATCTTTCTCAGAGCCAAGTATCAAAAATTCCTCTTTAAAATTATCAGTCATTTCTGTAATTTTAGATTGGATTTGATTTGAGCCTTCTAACATTTGAAATTTCTCTTCTACTTCAATATGTAATGAATCAAAAGTTGGGATATTGTCCCATAATTCAGATAGTCCTTTTTCCATCTGTTCAAGTGATTTGACACGTTGTTTTTCAGAATTTACTAAAATCCATATTGCTTTGTTTAATGGAGACGCAGTGAATTGTATTGGATGTTGGAAAGTTGCTGAAACAACGCCTTTATTTTGTAATGCTGATAACAAATGGTATGTTTCTGTTCTAGGGAGTTTAAGTGCCTTACATACTTCCGGGGCAGTTTTTGCACCATACTTTCCAAGATAAATGAATACCTTACTTTGATTGGATGTTAGACCATATTGTAAAAGTTCTGTTTGAATTTTCTCTACAGATAACTTGTGTTCATACATTTGAGTATCAGGGGTAGAATCAAATATTGAAGTTTGAGTTGTTTCACTTGTCATGTTTTTTCAGGATCCTCAATAAGAAAAGACTAGACTATATGGTGATATAGCTAAGAAGATTTGATCGGATTGATCGTATTTCTTACTTTTTTTAAATATGAGGCTAGTGTATGTTTGATTTTTAGGCATGAAAATTCACTATATTCCTATTTTAAGGATATTTTCTAGAGGAATTGCATCTCCAGTGTAGATCGATTTGAATGAGAAATTCTTTCTAATATCACTATTTTTTAAAAATGATATTTGCAGCAAGCCGTTTTTGCCTTGAAATGTAATGCATGCCATATCTTCTCTAAGGCCTTTTTCAATAATGTTGTTTAATGCAGATAATGTTTTTTGTTGTGTTTCAAGTTTTGATTTTAATTCATCTATTGCTTTAAAGTATAATTCAAGTTCTCCTTTAAGACCTATTCCATTATACACCATAATTTGGTCTAAATTATACCAATGTTGACTATCTTTTTTTGATGGTTTTTTTGGTTTTTCAGAATTTCTTTTTTCCTGTTTTTTATTCTTAGAATCATCTGTCTTTGTATCAGAATTCTTTTTGTCTGATGATGGCTCGAATTTTGATTTTAACTCTAAAAATTCAGGGTCATCTTTGGATGTCTCTTCATTGATTCGAATTTTCTCTCCTAGAATGTTAGAATATTCATTTATTGATTGTTCTGTCTCTGCTATCTCTTTTTCAATATTTGATTTTAGAGAACTGATTGTATTGTATATTCGAATTAATCTATCCAATGTTTTCAGGAGTCTCCGTTGGAGGCATTATGTTTGGCAAACTTTCTTTTAGTTGAGAAACTAGGCTTAGTTGTTTTGTAGCTGTTCTCAAGAATGTAATTTTTTCAGTTAGGTATGTCTTTTGTGTTTGAATTAACTCTATGAGTTGAGGTGTGACATATTCAATAATTTGAGTGATCATTTCTGGCGAATAATCTGAAAATTGTTTAATCTCAGTTTTACCGTTTGATAATTTAATTACTAAATCCAAATTAGGAAGTAAAGTTATTGTTGTGTCTGAAGGAAGGTTAAATATTCCAGGATGCACGTTGACTGAAAAACTCAGAAATTCAGTAACAATTGCAAGCGCATTATGAAGATCATCTATTATGTTTGTCTTTTGGTCTTCTAACTCGTAAATTTGCATAGATTCTTCAATTAACGTATTTAGCTGAGTCAAAGTATTTGTCATAGAAGAATCTTTATCGGAATTTTGTGCTGACTTTGGAGTAGGCACGGCATTATCCTCGGATTCACTTGATTGCAATACCTTGTAACCTATTGAAAATTACATTAAAACTTGTATGTACCGCAATGTTACAGATATTTGATCGCT
>JBHIUL010000103.1:0-4732 GCA_042138315.1 Nitrosarchaeum sp. | reverse complement strand
TCTTCTATTTGGAATAGGCTCAATTATTGGAATGATGCTTGTTAGTGGTCTGATAGGATTGCCTATTTTGTTGACTAACCGTGTTTCTTCCATAAATCGAGTTTTTCGATATGTAACAGCTGTTATCAGCTTTATCATAGGCGCAAAAATTCTATTTGAGATTGGAATGTTGAATATTCCCTTACATCTCTAATTTTTTCTTGTTTTAGTAAATGATGCCCCAAGAATTTTCTTTCTACTAATTTCTAGTATTTTGTAAATTATATCAAAAATGTTATCTGTCTTGGTTCCTAAAATTCTTATTATTATTCCCGATTCATTTGAAAGGATAGATGTTCCAACTGATCTCAAATTTTTGTCTTTGATGTATTCGTTGATACTATTTTCTATATCAATCACATCTTTCTTTCTAGTCAATATGTAAACTGTTCCAACTATGTTGAACTCTCCTAGTACTCCTAAATCTTTTAATTTTTGTTTCTTTGGTTCAATTTTTGTATTTTCTAAAATTCTTATTATGCCGTTTTGATTTTTACAATGTGTTCTCAAATAGCATATGTCATATTCAAAAGATTCTTCCATAGCTACTCTTCCCGGAGTTACAATTTCTGAATAAATCAAAGTAGAATTATCGTGAACCTCAAGATTCACTTTCTGATAGTATCTAGAGTTTTTGTATGGAATTATCTGATCAGGAATATATTCAAGATAACAATTTTCGTTAACTGTGATGTTTAGAATTTGTGATGCAGAATTTGCATTCATGCTGTAGATTCTAGTGGCACCTTGAGTTGTAACATGTGCAATTGCATTGTTTTTTAATAAAATATCTGTCCTGTATCTGTCTCCTTGTAAAATTCCACCTGATGGGGAAATCACATAAAGATAAGCCATTTCTGGAAGTGAATTTTCAAGATATAACGCCCGTTGAACTTGTAATGGAACTTGAGAGAATTGTTTTGTTATTATCGTCTTACCTGTATCATTGGTTTGAAATTCAACGTCAAGAATTCCAACTTTTCCTGATTTACCGACTCCGAGTTGCTCTACTTTTGCATCATAGGCCTGAATCTCTATTGGTATGTCATTTGGTGTATAGTATTCTAGTTTGTTCAAGAATCATACCTTTTGTGAAATTACTGATTTAGATTTTGAGCTAAACAAGACATCATGAATTATATGCTCAGTTACTCTCAACACGCCTTCATCGGTTTTACAGTTAATAAATTCAAATGGTTTTTCTTTTCTAATTTTTTTTGCATCTCTTTTCATTACCTCCAAATCTGCTCCTACTATCATTGCAAGATCAATTTTGTTAATCACTAAAAGATCACAA
This sequence comes from Nitrosarchaeum sp., assembly GCA_042138315.1. Taxonomy (GTDB): domain Archaea; phylum Thermoproteota; class Nitrososphaeria; order Nitrososphaerales; family Nitrosopumilaceae; genus Nitrosarchaeum. The sequence goes on along the minus strand of JBHIUL010000103.1, from coordinate 3,396 downwards.
CTCTCAATTCCCAATCCTCCTTTCCTTGGATATTTGTCTCCCCCCGCGACATCTATTATGTAAATAAAATAATCTGCAAGAATTGGACTGAATGTAGTCATGATATTGTCACCCCCACTTTCAATTATTATCAGATCAAGTTCTGCATGTTTTGATTCCATCTCTTCAATTACTGCAAGATTCATTGAGGGATCTTCTCTTACCGCAGTATGTGGACATCCGCCTGTTGCCAGACCTATGACTAAATTCTCTGGAAGAAGCCCTCTTTTAGTAGCTAAATTGGTCCTCATTCTATCTGCATCCTCTTTTGAGATTACATCGTTTGAGATAATGCTGACGCTGTAGCCTTTTTCTGCTAACATTGGCACTATACGCTCGATAAGCATACTTTTTCCTGAACCTACAGGTCCACCAATACCTATTCTTGGAATATGTGTCATGATAAAAAATCTAATTTTTATGTAATAAACATTTTAGAATCCATCTTCTCATGTGACATCTGAATAATATCTGTCTGAGGAGCAAACTGCCACATTTCTGAAAGTGATTTGTTTGAATGCTCTTTTATTGTTTGACTGATGATAGGTTTTATCATATGAATAATTTTTTGAGCTTCAAAATGCTGAATTAATCCTAATCGTAATGCAGCGCCAACAATACTCACTGTAAATCCATACATCATCATCATCATACTTTTTTCTTTTTTTATTTTTAACCCATTACAACAAATTGCAAATGCCACTGGAAAAACTCCATGTGCTTTATTTTTTGTTATGTTATCTTTGTATTGATTTAAAATTTCATTCTCGCTTACAAATTCTGATACGCATTTGATTAATTGAATACCTGATCTTACTGACGCTTCTCGAATTTCTTTTATTGCTTTTGTGGCAAAAACAATTGCGTCTGCCTCAATTATTTCATCAAAATTATTTTTGGCTGCACTATCAAATGCATTTGCAAGTGCAACACAGTCTGATGGTCCTATTTGCTGAACGATGTTTGTTTTGATGATGTTTACTATATCTTCCAAACCATGGATTCTTTTTTCTGCAAAAAGAAATTCTAATCCATTTGAAGTAGCAAACATACCTGTAGGGAAAAATGAATCTGATAACTGCATCATTCCCAACTCTTGTTCCATATCGTCAATGTTCATGTATATCGGCACCTGAATGTGGGACAAATATTTTCTCAGCTACTGTAATTTCAATATGGCTGATTATGCTTTGAAATAGTTTGGTGAATACTTCCTTTTCTGAATCTGCTTGAATTGGAAACAAGATTTCTTCATTACGGATGGATATTGGTCTATGTCTATTTCCGATAATATGTCCTAAAAGCACCATTACGTCAATTATGTTTTTATTTTTTATTTTAACAGAAATCACTTTTTCTGGTAGTTGTTCTATGACAATCATTTTGTCACCATTTTTGATAATATCTCCATGACGTAGTTTTATACCTGGTTCTAAATTCAAACCCACGTCTGTTCCAAGATTTGTTTTCTTGCGTAATATTCTCTTTTCTAAATCGATTCGTGAAATTATGAGCCTTTCAAAATTTCCCTTTTTTAGTTCATCAAAAGCCTTATCATCAAAAATATTCCCGATTGTAGAATTGACTTCTAACACGAGTAACTTTGTTTTTTAAGCAAGTTATACTTTGATGCTTTTTACATTTTTAATTATTAAATACACATACTTACTATCCAATTTCATGATGCTTACTCCTAGGGAATTAGAAAAACTAAATGTCTTTGTTGCCGCAGAACTTGCTCGTAGAAGGAAAAATCGAGGCCTGAAACTAAATCATCCTGAGGCTGTTTCAATTCTTGCTGATCATATTTTGGAAGGTGCACGAGATGGAAGAACTGTTCCAGAACTAATGAGCTCTGGAAAAAAAGTTCTATCAAAAAATGATGTGTTACCTGGTGTTGCAGATCTAATTCATTCCATTCAAGTAGAAGCAACTTTTGAAGATGGGACAAAACTGGTTACAGTCCATGACCCTATAGTGTGAAAAATATGATTCCTGGCGAATACTTTCTATCTGATGAACCGATTATTGCTAATGTAGAAAAATCTACAATATCTGTTAGTGTTAGAAACACTGGTGACCGACCTATACAAGTAGGGTCACATACACATTTTTTTGAAGTAAACAAAGCCCTTGACTTTCCAAGGAAACAATCATACGGCTACCATCTTAACATTCCTGCTGGAACCTCAGTTCGATTTGAACCAGGTGAAACAAAAGAAATTTCATTAACTGAATTTGGTGGAAAAAAAATTGTTTTTGGATTCAGTGGATTGGTAAATGGAAATCTTAAAGAAAAACAAGAAGAGGCATTCAAAAAAGGAACTGAAAAAGGATTCAAGGGATTATAATTGACTCTTAATATTCCGAGAAAAAATTATGTTGATTTGTTTGGTCCTACTACTGGTGATCGTATTCGTCTTGCTGATACTGATCTAATTATAGAAATTGAAAAAGATTTGATCAGATACGGTGATGAATCGGTATTTGGTGGGGGAAAAAGTATTCGTGATGGACTAGGACAAGCAAGCGGTGTATCTAGATCCCATTCTCTTGATCTTGTAATTACTAATGCAATTGTAATGGATCCAATTTTAGGAATTATCAAAGCAGACATTGGAATTAAAGATGGAAAAATTGTTGGTGTTGGAAATGCTGGAAATCCTAACATCATGGATGGAATTGATATGATAATTTCTTCAAACACTGAGATTATTGCAGGTGAACACACCATTTGTACTCCTGGAACAATTGATTCTCATATTCATTATATCTCTCCACAACAAGCAATCCACGCAATATGCAATGGAACAACTACTATGATTGGTGGTGGAACTGGTCCTGCTGATGGAACAAATGCAACAACATGCACTCCAGGAAAATGGAATATTCATAGAATGATTGAATCAGTTGATGACATTCCAATAAATTTTGGATTCCTGGGAAAAGGAAATGACTCTCTTGAGATTGCACTACTTGAACAAATAGAAGCAGGAGCTTGTGGTTTAAAATTGCATGAAGATTGGGGCACTACTCCTGCTACCATTAATTCAGCTTTGAATGTAGCAGACAAAACTGACACTCAGGTTTCAATTCATACTGATACTCTAAACGAATGTGGTTTTGTTGATGATACAATTGAAGCAATTGCAGGAAGAGCAATTCATACCTATCACACTGAAGGTGCTGGAGGAGGACATGCCCCTGATATTATGAAAATTGCTGGTGAAAAAAATATACTTCCATCATCTACAAATCCTACAAGACCTTTCACAGTGAATACATTAGCAGAACATCTTGATATGATGATGGTATGTCACCACCTAAATCCCTCAGTACCTGAAGATGTATCCTTTG
>JBHIUL010000102.1:0-4780 GCA_042138315.1 Nitrosarchaeum sp. | reverse complement strand
GCATCTTTTTTTCCTTCTACTGCAACAACACTTTCTTTCATTGAATTTAGCTGCAACACAAAATTTCTTATTTCATGAATCTCTTGTTCGGTTACAAGCACAATGTGATGTTTGCTTTAACATATTAATCACTTTTACCATTAATAATTAGTGTCTGAAATTTTAATTGTACAAAATACAACAATGGAAGGATCTGGATACTTGGGTGATCTTTTAAACAATGATGGATTTACAATTCATTCAGTTAATGCTAAACATGAAAAACTTCCAGAAAAAAAATATTCACTTGTAGTTATTTTAGGTGCACCAGAAAGTGCTAATGATGATTTGCCTTATCTGCAGGCAGAACAAAAACTGATTAAAAAAACTGTATCTGATGATATTCCTTTGCTAGGAATTTGTCTGGGTTCTCAGCTGATTGCAAAGACTTTTGGTGGCAAAGTGTATCGTGGACCAAAAAAAGAGATTGGATTTTACCATGATTTGAAAATTGATGGTGATTCAAAATTGTTCTCTGGATTTTCAAACCCATTTACTGTATTTCATTGGCATGGCGATACTTTTGATTTGCCTCAAGGGGCAACCAGACTAGCACATTCTGAAAACTATCCAAATCAGGCGTTTCAAATTAAAAGTGCAGTTGGATTGCAGTTTCACTTGGAAGTAAATGAAGAAATGATTAATTTTTGGCTTGATAAAACTCAGGAAAAGCTAGAACAAATACCATACATCGATCCTCAAAAAATTCGTTCTGACATTGATGAAAATATTTCAACTGTAAAAAATAATATGGACAATTTTTACAAGAATTTCAAATCATCATTTCATCTTTGACCAAAGTTTAATATACAGAGTTTCTGATTCATCGATTTAACCATGAATTCTGTCAAAAAAGTTTTCGAGGAAGTTATTCAAACCGATCATAAAGTTATTACTGAAGAATCATCAAAATCTATTCTTAAAACATATGGTGTCAAAGTTCCACCTTTTGCACTTGTAACTTCTGCTGAAGAAGCAGTTAAACAAGCAAAAAAGATTGGATTTCCACTTGTAATGAAAATTGTATCTCCACAAATTTTACACAAAACTGATGTTGGTGGTGTTAAAGTTGGAATAGACAATGTCAATGATGTTAAAAAAACATTCAAGGACATGTATGGTCGATTATCTAAAAAGAAAGGAGTTGAAGTAAAAGGAGTTCTTCTTGAAAAGATGGTTCCAAAAGGTGTAGAGCTAATAGTTGGTATTCAAAATGATTCTCAATTTGGTCCAGTAATTATGGTTGGACTAGGTGGTATCATGACCGAAGTCATGAAAGACGTTGCATTTCGAATGTTACCTATCACAACTTCAGATGCAAAATCAATGTTATCTGAGCTAAAAGGTTCTGCACTCCTCAAAGGATTCAGAGGAAGTCCACCAATTGATACAAACATGGTTGCAAAAATGCTTGTACAAATTGGAAAACTAGGCGTGGAAAACGCAGATTATGTTAACAGCATTGACTTTAACCCAGTGGTTGTTTATCCAAAGTCTCACTTTGTAGTAGATGCAAAAATTATTCTTAATAGAGAAATTAAAAAAAATTCAATCTCAAATTCTAAACCAAACATTGAATCAATGGAGTCATTCTTTACTCCAGAATCTGTTGCACTAGTTGGTGCATCTGCAACACCTGGAAAGATTGGTAACTCTGTATTAGATGCACTTGGAAAACAAGATTACAAAGGCAAAGTATATCCAATTAATCCTAAACAAGAATCAATTCTTGGAATCAAATGTTATCCATCATTAGATGCAATTACCGAAAAAGTTGATCTGGTTGTTGTCTGCATTGATCTAGCAGAATGTGGACCTATCATGGAAACATGTGCTAAGAAAGGAATTCACAATGTGGTAATTGTTTCTGGCGGAGGTAAAGAACTCGGTGGCGACAGAGCTGCAATGGAAGCTAAAGTAAAAGAATTATCATTTAAACACAAAATTCGTGTAATTGGTCCAAATTGCATTGGAATGTTCAACGCTGCAAATCGCCTTGATTGTGCATTCCAAGGACAAGAAAGAATGGTTCGCTCAAAATTAGGAAATGTTGCATTCTTCTCACAAAGTGGAACAATGGGAATTAGTATGTTAGAAAGCGCTGATGTATTTGGCCTATCTAAGATGATTAGTTTTGGTAATCGTTCTGATGTTGATGAAGCAGATATGATATGGTATGCTGCAAATGATCCTCAAACCAAAGTAATTGGATTATACGTTGAAGGATTTGGCGATGGTAGAAAATTCATCAATACTGCAAAACGTGTAATGAAAGAGAAAAACAAACCAATCGTAATTTGGAAGAGCGGAAGAACTGAAGCAGGTGCAAAACAAGCCGCATCACATACAGGCTCTCTTGGTGGTTCAAATGCAATCATTATGGGCGCATTCAAACAGGCAGGAATTATCTCAGTTGACAGTTATCAAGAATTAGTTGGAGTCTTAAAGGCACTAGCATGGCAACCTCCTGCAAAAGGAAATCGTGTTGCTATGACAAGTAACGGTGCTGGACCAATGATTGGTGGAATTGATCAATTAGAAAGATTAGGTCTTACTATTGGAAAGTTATCTGCTCCATTGCTCAAAAAAATGAAAGAAAGATTCCCACCAACTGTTCCAATTCATAATGGCAACCCAGCAGATGTAGGTGGTGGAGCAAATGCAGATGATTATAGATTTGTCATCCAGCAATTCCTTGACGAACCTAACATCGATATTGCTATGCCATGGTTTGTTTTCCAAGATGATCCATTAGAAGAAACCATAGTTGATTATCTGGCCGAACTATCAAATAAAAAAATCAAACCAATTCTTGCTGGAGGTAACGGCGGTCCATATTCTGAAAAAATGACAAAATTGATTGAGGCACACAATGTTCCAGTTTACAGTGACCTTAGAACTTGGGTAGCAGCTGCATCTGCATTAGCTCAATGGGGAAAAATATCTAAAAAATAGATAACATTTAAGTCCGGCACATCTTGAAAAAATATTATGTCTTTAGTTACCACATCCACTTCTGATGGCATCTGTACTGTCAAAATTAACAGACCTGACAAACTCAATGCCATGAATAGTGATGTTGCAAAAGAAATCATCAAAACTTTTGAAGCCCTTGACAAAGATGATAGTGTCAAAGTAATCATATTGACTGGTGAAGGAGAAAAGGCATTCTCTGCTGGTGCAGATATTGAATACATGTCTAAAATTTCTCCTGACGAATCAGTTGCATATGCAAAGACAGGGCAACTTGTAACTTCTACAGTAGAACTTGTAAAACAACCAACAATTGCAGCAATTAACGGCTTTGCACTTGGCGGAGGTTGTGAACTTGCAATGTCCTGTGATATTAGAATTGCAGCAGACACTGCAAAACTTGGTCAACCTGAAGTTACAATTGGAATTCCTCCTGGTTGGGGTGGAACACAAAGATTGATGAGAATTGTAGGAATAGCAAAAGCAAAAGAACTTGTCTATACTGGTAAAATGATCAAAGCAGATGAAGCAAAGGAAATTGGTTTAGTGAATCAAGTTGTTCCACTTGCATCATTACAAGAAGAAGCTTTGAAAATGGCAAAACAAATTGCCGCTAACTCTACAATGGGAGTTCAAATGTCAAAAGTTGCAATTAACAAAGGAAGAAATGCAGATCTTGACACTGGACTTGCAGTTGAGCTATTAGCTTGGAGAAACTGCTTTACTCATCCTGATAGAGAAGAAAGAATGACAGCATTTGTCAACAAGTCTAAAAAATAATCTATTCCTAACTCTCTTATTTTCTTGAATTACTAGTAGGCTCGGTATGAAAAGCTTATTATAATTTAAAACGGTATTTACACTATTATGGCATCTGAACAAACACAGAAAATGATCACTGTTTCACCAAAAGCAGCTGAAAAAATCAAAGAATTCATGAAAGAAGAAGCAGACAATCCTCAATATCTTAGAGTATATGTTCAAGGTGGCGGTTGTTCTGGATTATCTTATGGAATGGGTTTTGAGAAAGCACCAGAAGAAGATGACCTAGTCATGGAAGAAACTGGTATCAAGCTACTTGTAGACAGCTACAGCGTTGATCATCTAAAAGGTGCAAACGTAGACTATATTGAGAGCCTAATGGGATCTGGATTTAAAATCAACAATCCAAACGTTACAAAATCCTGTTCATGTGGTCATTCATTTAGCACTGAATAAACAACAATTATTTTTCATTTTTAGATTATCTAGTGTAAACTGTTTTGGGCATTTTTCAGAAAGTTCTTGCAGAAACCCATGCGATACCCTCATATATCGAGAACCGAACCCAAAATTATGATAATTAAGGAGATGAAGAAAGTATGTCCAATAAATCAGGAATTGTCAAATATCATGTTAAACTTTCCTTTGAAGTTGACGGACTTGTCGAACGAGCAGATATAATCGGGGCAATCTTCGGTCAGACCGAAGGACTATTAGGCCCAGAGATGAATCTGAACGAGCTACAACGAGTCTCTAAAGTTGGTCGTATTGAAGTAAATACAAAATCTACTTCAAATACAACAAACGGTGATGCACTTATTCCAATGAGTACTGATATTGATACATGTGCATTAATTGCAGCTGGAATAGAGAGTATAGACAAAGTTGGTCCTTTTGATTGTGTTTTCAAATTAGAATCAATTGATGATGTAAGAGCTGCAAAGAAAGACGACATTGTAAGACGTGCAAAAGAGATCAAACAACGTTGGGCTACTAAAACAGTAAG
>JBHIUL010000101.1:0-4781 GCA_042138315.1 Nitrosarchaeum sp. | reverse complement strand
TTCCAGTAGCTAGTAATTTTGCTGGAAGTGGCACAACTTACACATTTGATGTCCTGAGAGGATCATCTGATGGTACAGTACTAGTCAGCATTGCTGGTGGTACAGCAACAGATGCGTTTGGTAATCCAAACACTGCATCAAGCATTGCATCATTATTTACATCAAGACATGGTAACGGTAGTAACATGGTAATACCACCAACATTTGGTAAAGTCTATGGAACAGGAAATCAATTCGTTATTGATGGATTTGGTTATGGTACATTTACCAAAACACTTACTGATAATTTTCATACAGAATTTTCAATGGTAGAAATTCCAACAGGTACTGAATACCAATTTTATGCCAAGGGATACTTTGCAAGCGGAATACAAAGCCAAGAGTTTTGTTTTGGTATTCCAGAAGTAGGCAAAGGGTATTTAGCTGAATCATGCGTTGAAGTTTATTTCGATTCCGGAAACGGCGATGATAAAAAAATCACCAACATCAAAGTGATACAGAATACAAATGTAATCAGTGATGTTGTTGCACAACACGAAATGGCAAATTGCAATGCATATGACACTGGAAAACCATGTGACAAGACAATGATCACACTAAGTTTTCTAGAACCATTACAGAACAGTGTGATGATGATTAAAGGTATTGATTTGACAAGAGAAAGTACTGAAACATATTTGAATGAAGGCTTTGATGTAAATGGAAAACAATTAACGGAATTGCCATCTGCAATGATTCCATCACCTACAAAATATGAGGGATTGATCAAAGTAATCCAGTCAGAAAAGTACAGCGACATCTGGGTTTCAAATGACGGAAGAATGTTTGAAAGAAACGATTTCGGTTCATTTACATGGATAAACCAATCTTTTGATTTGGTTCAGAACAAAAGAGTCGATGACAGATTAGTTAATTGGACAATCAAAAATGCATTAAATGTATTTGATAATTCTAAACTACAAAAATCTGATAAAGGATTTTTCACTTATCCTGATGGTATAGATCATAGGGAAATAACTTTACAAAAACTTGGTTGGATTAAAACCCGCTAATCTTTTTTTAAATTAATCTGCTGTTGATGATTGTATTGCCTCGTAAAGATTTTAAAACTATTAGTATAAAATTAAAAACTTTTACACGATTTATAAGATATTCTAAGAATGCACGCAAAAAAAATGTGAATCTGACTCATACTTTATTTCTTGATGGTCTTCTTGATCTTTTTAAATCTAAGAAATAATTATAGATTAATTTTTTAATTCATATTGTTTTTTAAAATATTTTTATTCTATTTGAGAATTTGATTTCATATGATTGTTAATTTTCAAATAATTTATTTTCTTAATTTTCTGAATCTTTTATTGTATGCTTTTTGATGTATCTCAATTAAACCGTGATTTGTTTCATTGTCATATTTTGTTTCTTGAATTTCAAATTTTTTTTCTAGTTTTTTTTCTATTTTATTTCTTAATGTTTTTACTTGATATATTGCATTTTCAACTGCAGCATCTTCATTTTTACCATTAATCTTGAATATTTTATTTTGAAAATTGTTTTTTATTGTCTTGGATTCCTTTCTAGTAATTTCTTCTGCCAGATCAAAATGCCCTTGCTCATGTTTTAAAAGTAATACTTGATCTTTTTTTGAAATTTTATTTCCATACCAAGAATATTGTGGAATAAAAATTGCATTAAATTGCATTTCTCTAATCTTGAATCTGTATGTGTTTTTATTTTTAATATGCTCAATAATTGGTTTTGATTGAAATCCTATTGCAGATACAGCTGAGGCATTAAAATTAGGCTTATTTGTTTTTTTAAAATCACTCCATTTTAATTTTTTAGATTCTTTCCATATAATTACCGGTAACTCATTGTAGATTGTTCTTTTCATACGTCTCATATATTGTATGTTTATAACACAAATAAGACATGCTTACATCTTTGTTACTTATGTGTCTATTTTGTCTGCTGTTTCACTGACATTATTTTTCTCATATTATGCGTTTAACTTTTTGTAATTGTCGCTGCAAATATTCTGCCTTTTTCAGTCAAATTGACTTTTATTCTGGCGTTTTCTACTGTTGATTTTACTAGTCCTTTTTTCTCTAACCATATGACATGTTTTACCAGTCTCGTATAATTTAGATTTGCACCACGTGATAAATTTGTCTTGCTTTTGGAACCTTTTTCTGTCATTGAATCCATGATACGGATTAACATTTTCATACTTGGTTCAAAGTTTTTTTCTAATGCTTTTTTTGTAACTTTAGTATCGGCTTTATTAGCAGAATCACCTCGTTTTTCTACCCACATAGTATTTTTTGGTAATTCAGAATTATTCCTATTGATCTTAGATGAATTATTTGAAGTTACTTTCTTTTTTGTTTTATCTTTTATTACTCCCATGTCCCGGACAACCCCTACTGATTACAAAACTTTAATGCTGAATAATTAAATACTGCTGACATTTTTGTCCTAATTATTTATAAAAATGTACATATTATACCATTGAACTATTATGATGCTTAACACTGAATTATTTGATAAAATGTCTATGTGCTATTCATTTAATCTTTATATTATTTCTAATATGTAAGATGCACAGCTCGGATATTTTCTATAAATATGTTGTCATCCAATTAGTATACTCCACCAATTGTACTATGATTCTCAATGTATTTTTTTAATGATGTGTATGATCTTATTTCATAAACATACTGTTGAGAGAAACTTACAATATGTAAAAAATATTTACGCGTTTGTCTCTTAAGTATACAGTGGTGTCAGCGTCGCTTAATATCTAAATTATCAAAAACGTTGCAATGATTAAAAATAACATCAAAAGTATTTTTGTCTTATCTGTACTGATATTTTCAGCTTCAGGTATGGTACAAAACAATGCTTTTGCAACAACATCTCCAAATCTTGGAACCGCTAGTAATTTCGGTGTCTTGGGTGCCACAACTGTAACTAATGATCCTACATTAGGTACTGGTACTGTCGTTACAGGAGATCTTGGTTTAAGCCCAGGTACATCGATTACAGGCTTTCCTCCAGGAACTGTGACAGGAACAATACATCTAGCTGATGCAACAGCAGCAGCAGCTCAAGTTGATGCACTTAATGCATTCAATGCGCTAGCAGCAGAGAGTTGTGATAATACATCACCTTGGCCATCTAATGCCGGTGTAAGAGAAATGGCTGGACTAACACTCGGACCAGGAGTATACTGTTCTGATAGTGGTTCATCACTTCATTTAGCATCCGGTGGAACACTCACTCTTAGTGGTAGTGGAGTTTACATCTTCAAGTCCGACAGCACACTTGTCACGGTTTCAGACTCTAATGTAGTCCTAACCAACGGTGCAACAGCTGACGATATCTTTTGGTATGTAGGTTCTTCTGCAACTCTTGCAGCACCAACAGGACTATCAACTAGCCCAAGCTTGTTTCCAGGAACTATAATTGCTTTCACATCAATCTCCCAATCTGGTGGTACCATTGGTACCTTCTTAGAAATAGATGGTAGATTGATTGCATTAAACGGAGCAATTACATTTGCATCTTCTACTGCAATTACAGTAGTGGATAGCAATGGTGGAAACGGTCACGTAGACACTACAGGACGCATGACTGGTGGTGGCAGTGTATTTGATTCTAACAATAAAAGAATTACACACGGCTTTACACTTCAATGTGATGTAGCAAACGGACCAAACAACCTTGAGGTTAATTGGGGTAAAGGTAACAACTTCAAATTGACTAGTCTAACATCAGCTTATTGTGTAGATGATTCGAGCATCGACTCTAATCGACCTACAGCAAGCTTTGACACCTATATCGGTGCTGGAACTGGCAAATTGAATGGTGTAACTGGAGCAACAGTAGCATTTACGTTTACTGATGCTGGAGAGCCTGGCAAGAACGATCATGCTACAATGACTATCGTAGATAGTAGTGGCAATACAGTTCTAACTGTCTCTGGTAATCTTCACAACGGAAACCATCAAGCACATAAATAAATTACATCCCCTTTCTTTTTTTATATGATATCATATGCGCTTTTGACCGAATTGTAAATTCTATCTTTAATTATTGTGATTTGAACTATAAAACTAAACTGTCTAACTAATATTTTTATCATCATTTATGGGTTCAAACATAATATAGTTTGATGTTTAACTAATTTACTTTCTCAGTTTTTTGAATCTTTTATTATATTTCTCTTGATGTTTTATGATTAACCCATGATTAGTTTTTTCATCATATTTTGATTCTTGGTTTTTAAATTCATTTTGTAATTTCAACTCTATTTTTTTTCTTATTTTATCTACATGTAACATTACTTCTTTTTTTACCCCATCCGTATTTTTTCCTTTTACCGTGAATACATTTTGAAAATTAGTTGTTTTAATTCTAGTTTTTCTAATGATTTCTTCTGCTAGATCAAAATGACCCTGCTCGTGTTTTAGAAGTAAAATGCCCTCTTTCACATTAATGTTTTTTGCTACCCAAGATAAATTAGGAATAAAAATTGCATGTAATTGCAGATCTTTAATCTTGTATTCAAGTTGGTCTCCTTTCTGGGTGTATTCAATAAGTGGTTTTGACTCAAATCCTATCGCTGAATTAGCTGATGCATCAGAATCAGGATCCGATTTTTTTTTGAAATCACCCCATTTTAAGATTTGAGTGTTATTCCAAATAATTACAATAGGTTCTAGATGTACATCTGTGTCACTTACAAATATTTTCATTAATCATCAAACATTAGTTTA
>JBHIUL010000100.1:0-4861 GCA_042138315.1 Nitrosarchaeum sp. | reverse complement strand
AAATTACTACATTATGGGTCTATTCAAACGAAATAAAGACAAAGACGATCAAACCAAATGTGATGTATGTGGTTTGGAGTTACATGATCCAGAACGTCTTAAAAGACACACAAAAAAAGCACATGGCAATATACCTGAAAAGAAACTTGATCCAAATTCCGGTTCAGGTGGCACGTGGTAATTGTGGAATTAAGCAATACTAAAAAAATGTGGATAGTTTTTGGAGGTGCGTTCGGACTGGCAGTCTTGGTATTATCTACAATGGTTTTCCCATTTTGGAATTTAATTCGTGAAGATATTTTTGAGCAAGTAGTGATTTTGACTAATGTTAATGGTACGTGTTATGTTGATACTAAAGATTCCATCCCGAAAATAATTGAAAATTGTGCTTTCCAATCTGGTGATAAGGTGACAATAAAGTTTGGAAGAGGGCTTGCTTGGGCAACTATAGTTGAACCGTAGTAGTTAATATTTTGAACATTTGTTGAAATGTTATGGATTGTATTTTTTGTAAAATTATATCTGGTCAAATTCCAACTAAAAAAATCAAAGAAACTGAGCATTCTATGGCATTTTTAGATGCATTTCCACTTGCTAAAGGACATACATTGGTTATTCCAAAAAATCACTGTGTAAAAATTCAAGATATGAGCAGTGAGGAAAATTCTGACTTGTTTTCACTTGTTCACAAAGTTCTTCCAAAAATAGATAAACTTACTGGTTCCACTCTGGTCGCAATTCATAATGGAAAAGAGGCAGGACAAGAAATTCCACATGTTCATGTACATCTAGTTCCTCGTATTACTGGTGATTCTGCCGGACCAATTCATAGCATGTTTAATCCTGTGAAATTTTCTAATTCAGAAATTGAATCTGTTTATAATATGTTAAAATAAATTCAATAGGGAAAAAGTCTTTCTTTAGTATCTGAATTTTCTACAATTATTGCTTTAGTTGGACATGTCTCGGCGGCATTCATTATTTTGTTTATGCCTGCACCTTTGGGATTGATTACTGATGATTTTGGATTTGATTTTGTATTTCTATTTATCAAAAAAACATCTGGCGCAATCATCTCACAACTACAACATCCTATACATAGACTCTTATCAACATCTACGAAAAGATTTGGTTGCTTTTCGGGCTCCTTCGCTTTTTCATATTCCCCATTTCTTCCATCTGCACGTACACGTGCATTGTATTCCTCCCAGAATTTTTTTTCATACTCTTTCCAAAACGTAGGATCTCCTTCTTCAAATTCTCGTGTATATCTACTCCAGTCTTCCTCTGGTATCTTTCCACCTGGAGGTGCACCCCACTGTGGTTTTCTACTGAAATTAGTTTTCTTGCCAGATTCTTTGTATTCTTGTTTTAAATCTTCTATATTTTGTCCAAAGTTTTTTTTCAAATGATTGTATGCTTCTGTAAATTTTTTGAATTCATTACCTTCTTTTTCACTGATGTTTTTATCTGGATGAAATTCAAGGGCTAATTTTCTATATGCTGATTTTATCTCTTCCCATGATGAATCTGATTTTACATTTAATGTTCTAAGGGCTTGATATGTATTCACTAGTGTTAGAGGTTTATCATATGTTAAAAACACTTACTCTACGTTGAATTTATTCTAAAATTATCTCATCTTCTGGTTTCCATGCAGGTTCTACTATGCATAAAAATCTTAGATTCTCTGTACCTTTGTTCTCTATGTACTGTTCTGACATGGGTGGAACATAAATTGAATCGTCTTTTTTTAGGTTGTATTGTTGTTTATCTATTTTTAAAACTGCATCTCCCTCTAAAATATAATAAATCTCCGATGATCTTATTTTGTGTAGTAGGGATCTCTTTCCTGGCTCTAATGTAAATTGCGCTAAACTGTAGTTGATCCCGTTTAATGTATTATGTGGGTGAAAATATTGTTTTATTTTGGCTCCTTCGTTTCCCTGAATTATTTCTATTTCGGAATCTTTTCTAATTGACATTTCAGATTTAGATTATATTATTTTTGTAACCTTTGTCTTAAAGTCTGATTCATACCATTTTGTCTTGTATTCTGAATTTTTAGATGGTAAAATATTGATTGCAATATGTGAAAATGTCTTTTTATTTGTAGCACCATGAGTGTGGAGTGTATCTGATGGTATGTGTACTATGTCTCCTTCTTTTAGTGATATTTTTTGTGTTCTCTTGATTTTGAAGTTTTCCTTGTTTGTTCCATATTTTTGAAAAATTTCAAGACTTCCAACTCCTTTTGTAACTATTAAAACTTGGTTGCCATTATGCAAATGCATTTTTGTTTTTGCACCGTTTTCAAAATAAACGTGATAGATATCCTGTTCTTTTGATTTTATCTTTGATGAAATATCTTTCATGTGTACTTTATTGGTAAACCAGTCTGGATTGATCTTTCTTTTATCTCCTGATGAGTATATGTTTGATTTTTCCATTTCTTACATTGTCTAAAATTTTGTCTGTTGTATTATGTTTTTCTAATTTGAAAATTTAGATTTTTACTATTTTTCTGAATTGATCGTTATTGTGTAGTTTTTCAAATATTTTTTCTTCTTTTGCCCACGCTCTAATTGTTTTAGGATTCATACTTATTGCTTTTTTTAACAATTCTAGAGATTCTGTAAATTCTCCAACTGCTGATTTGCTTCTTGATTTTGCATATATGATATTTACATTATCTTTATGTTTTGCAAGTAACTGATCAAAAATTTCTATTGCTTTTTTGTGATTTCCAATCTCTGCTAATTCTATTCCTACATGAAATAACGCGTCTGTATGATTGGGGTGTTTTTTATGAACATTTTCAAAACAATTCAGAGCCTCTTCATGCCTTTTTAATTTTCCCAAAATAATTCCTTTGTAAAACTGTGCATTTGGTTTTCTAGGTTCTATGCTTATTGCTTTATCCATACAATTTAGAGCTTCTTCATGCTCTTGTAATTTATCTAGTAACACTCCCTTGTTAAAATATGATGGACCGTATTTTGGATTTGTCTTTATTGCCATATCGTAGCATTCTGATGCACCTTGGATGTTTTTCATTTCTGCCATTGCAATTCCCATATTGTTCATAGCAGCTGCATCATTGGGATTTATCTTTAGTAACAAATCAAAACATGTGACTGCATCACTGTATTTTTTGATTTGATTTAATGCTAGTCCTTTGTTGTATAGTGCTGATTCGTTTTTTGCATCCTGTTTTAACACTCTGTTAAATAATGAAATTGCCCCTTTTGGCTGATTCTTTTCCATTAATGACATTGCATTGTACATAATGTCCTCAGAATCTTTTTTTGAACCAAACAATCCCATGTTATTTACAAATTGTTACGGCTAATGAATTTACTGTCTGGAATTGTCTGTTTTTATATAATTTAATTGGTATTATATTATAATTCAAAACTCTTAGATGCTGAAATCATTTTTTTGATATCTTCTTTGGTATGTGCATTTGATATTGCGCCGAGTTTTCCAGGTAAAAAGAATATTTTGTCTTGTGAAATCATCTTGAAATGATATTTTGCAAGCATTATAGTATCGCATTTTGCAGCATCTGTAGAATTTCTGATTTCTGAAATGCCCTCTTTTACAAAATGAGTCATAAACAACGAACCCTTACCTGTAACGATCACCTTTCCATCAAATGCCTTTGTAAGTTCTTTTCTTGCAAAATCCCCAAGTGTGTTTATTTTTGTATATACTCCTGATTTTAGTGCAGAAAGTGTTACAAATCCAGACGTCATTGACATTGGATTTGCAGAAAATGTCCCTCCTCCGATATAACTTCGCTCTGTTTTCTTCTTGCCCTTTGTGTTAGAATGCTCCATTATCTCTTTTTTTCCACACATTATTCCAATTGCCATTCCGCCACCTGCAATTTTTCCCAAAGTTACAATATCTGGATCAAGTTTCATTGTAGGATACAGACATCCAAATCTAAATCTGAATCCAGTGACAATCTCATCTAAAATAAATAATGCATTGTTTTTCTTGCAAAATTCTTGTATTCCTTTAAGATAATCTGCTTCAGCAGGTATGCATCCACCACCACCTAACACTGGTTCTATTATTACTCCAGCTAGATCATTTGAAATTTTTTTCAAAATTTCTAAAGATTTTTCTAAATCATTATAAGGTATTGATATTATTTTTTCTTCATTTACAACTCCACTACTTTCAGATTCTGTAAATGGCCAGTTCACACTTTTTAGCAAATCTGACGTATATCCGTGCCATCCACCATCTATTTTTGCAATAATTTTTTTGCCCGTTACAGAACGTGCTAATCTTACTGCATACATTGTAGCTTCAGTACCTGATGTGACATAGCGAATTTTTTCTGCAACTGGAACTGCTTTTGAAATTAATTCTGATAATTTGATAGTTTGTTCATTTACTGTGCCATACATCCAGCTTTTCTCAATCTGTTTTTTTAGTGAATCTTTGACTTGTTTTGGACCATGTCCTAAAATTAAACTCCAGTGACCCATCCAGTAGTCTGTATATTTATTATCATCTACATCTATCAAATTTTTTCCTGCGGATTTTTTTACAACAAATGGATATGGCTCATAAAATCTTATGTTATGAGAAACACCATTGACGTGAAGTTTCAAGGATTTTTCAAAGAGTTTTGCTGATCCTTTGGTTTTTTTCTTGTAATTAGAAACGTAATCTGTCAAAAGTTAACTCACAATTACTGATTCAGCAATTTTAACTATCAAATGTATCTCCATTTGCCCTTTTTTGTTCCCAAACCATGCGTGATGGGGATGGTGAAAAATAATCCTAGTGAATTTTATTAAAAAATCACAGATCAGGAATAATTTTAGGCATGGTTTATATG
>JBHIUL010000099.1:0-4871 GCA_042138315.1 Nitrosarchaeum sp. | reverse complement strand
TTACAATAAGTAATTTGGAAACAGGAGATACTCCTGATGGAAGAAGAGCTGAGGGAAAAGGACTTGTTTTAAATCAAATTAAAGAAACTTGGGAATCTTTATCAGAACTAGAACAAATTGACATTGATCACTTTGATCAAATTCTTGAAGTTTACAAAGGTACTGACGTCTATCTTAATTTGTTAAGATTGGCTTGTGGTTTAGAGTCTGTGGTTATAGGTAAAGAAGAAATTTTGAATGAAATTAAATCATCACTTTCACATGCAAAGCAGCTTAATGTCTCAGGTGATATTTTGAATAAACTGTTTGAAAATATTATACGAATTGCAACACGTATTAGGGAAACTACTGGAATAAGTAAAAACGTATTATCTATTGGAGATGTTGCTGTTAAAATTGTAGATGAGAAAGCAGGTTTAGATGCTAAGAAACGTATTTTATTAATAGGTACAGGCGAGTCTGCTGCTCGTGTTGCTAAAACTCTTAATAAAAAAGGTTATGCGTTTGATGTCACCAGTAAAACAATTGAACGCTCAACTGGATTTTCTAAAATATTAGGTGGAAAACCAATTACATTTGAAGATGTTTTATCTGGATTTGATAAATACGATATTATTTTTGTTGCAACCACTGCTGATTATTTCTTAATAACTTTTGACAGAATAAAATTAGTTATGGAAGAAAAAAAGAAAGGAACATTGATTTTAGATTTGTCTGATCCCAGAACAGTTGATGAGGGAATAACTGCATTACCTGGAATAAAATTACTGTTTAGAGATCAAATTGCTGAAATATATGAAGAAAATGTAAAAGCTAGAATTGGTATGATCCCTGCAGTGGAAAAAATAATTGAAAAAGAAATTCCTATTCTTGAAGCAACAATGAAACGAATTACTGTTTAATTTTGAAATATTTTTTTAGTTATAAAATAAATACTTAAGTTATTTTTTTCTAAGCACGAATTGCATTAAAGCTTCTTTTGAATAATCAATTCCATGTACCTCTTCAGTGTGTTTTCCAAATTCATCTATTACATTTTCTATCTCTCCCTCTGCCACAAAATCGCATTCAAAACCATAATCATCACACTTTAGTTTAGCCATACATGCACTCCTAATGTCTGGATATAAATATCAAAAGATATGCGTATCGCAAAATAGACGCCTTTTATCTATTTCACAATGACTTTTTGTTATGCCTCTTGTCATCTTTTATCTTTCAAAATAATTGCCTAAATTTTTTATTTTTATATGCGAATTTGTTCTAATGTTATCTATTGATCTCTTAAATCAAAATTTGACAGAAATACATTTATCCAAAGTAACAAAAATCATTCTGTATGGTAGTCGAGCATAAGGCAAAAATCACTTACATGCAATTACTTAAGGAAGATCTTGTTGTCATCCGTTTAGTTCCAAATAACGGTATGCCAAAATATACTACAGGCCAATTTCTTACTATTGGATTACCAATACCCTCTGAACAGAAGGTTGTACGAAGAGCATATTCAATTGCATCTCATCCTGAAAATCGAGATTATTTTGAATTTGTAATTAGATGGGTAAGAAAACCGTTACCTGGCCGTGTTACAACTGAATTATTTTATGCAAATGTTGGTGATGAAGTATATTTGGGAGAACCTACGGGTAATGCTTTACTAATTGATGATAAATTACCAAACGGTCAACCTGATAATAGAAGAATTGTTTGTGTTGGGGGTGGAACTGGTCTAGCACCATTTATCGCTTTTGCTAAACATCTTCATGACACTGGTGATAAAAGAGAGATCATTGTTCTTCATGGTGCAAGTTATGTTGATGAATTAAGTTACAAAGAATTACTAACAAATTTGGAGAACGAAAGTATTGAAAGAGGAAAAGATCAATGGAATTTCAGATATAGAGCAGCCATCAGTCGACCAAAAGAATTTTTTAACAGATCTTGGTCAGGACATGTTGGCAGAGTTGAATCGTTCTTTAAACCAAATAAAAATGGTGTTTCACCATTAGATGAAATGGTTGGTGAAGAAATTACTCCTGCAAATACTAAAGTCTACATTTGTGGATATCAAGGCACAATTGATGGAGTCATTGAATATTTAGGACCAAAAGGATTTGTCACAAAGGAAGAAAAACGTAAAGATGGAAGTTATGAAATCAAGTATGAATCATACGGTTAACTAAAATTAAAATAATTTATCAATAATATTTTTTATGGGTAGTTGATGATTTTCTTGTATTTGATTTCTATTTTTTTATTTGCGAAATAATATCATCTAAGATTTTTTGATTTGCTGCTGCAATAAATGAAATTCTTGTTTTGTAACTAAGATCTGCATCAAGAGGATTCAACTCTACATCTAAAAGTAATCCGCCTGATTCCTTTACTATTATGTATCCTGCTGCAATATCTTGGATTCTGATTTTATCTCTTAAATCTATAAAAATATCCATTAATCCTCTTGCAAAAAAGGCCATCTCTAATGCATTTGCACCAAAATGTCTTATGTGATTATGTTGTTCAAATATTGGTTGTAATTGCTTCATCAATTCAGATGTTGCACCTGAGGTGTTTATTCCAATGATTTTGTAAATTGGTTCCTTATCATACACTCTAATTTTTAATTCATTTAAAAATGCCCCTTTGTCTTTTGATGCCCAATACATATCACCATTTGATAGATTTGTTATTACTCCATCTGTAATGGAACTCAATTTGTCTTTAGTTGCAAATGCTAATGAACTACAAAAAAATGGAACACCTCTTACAGCATTTGCAGAACCATCAATTGCATCCATGATTATGAATCCTTTAGGATTTTTAGATAATTCTACCCTTCCACACTCTTCACCTAAAACTATACACTCGAAATTAATCTCTTTGAGATAATCCAATACTGTTTTCTCAGCAATAATGTCAATATTTCGTGAAATATCTCCACCTGCACCTCTTCCAAAATCTCCTGCTGCATCATCCGTACCTGCTAAATCTTTTACATTTTCATAAATCCGTTTTGAAACTTCACGAAGAATTTCAATAACTTGCATTATTTTCTTTTTACTCCCTCGTAATTTAAGTGAAAGATTTTTTTTGAATTTGAAAGCATAAATAACAATATCGTAGCTCATCATATGTGAGTGGAAAAGATCAATCCGTTGTAAGTAAAGAATCTTTGATGAGTACAAAACCTGGAAAACAAATTATGAAACAAGGATTATTCAAATCAAAAGGATACAAGTTATTCACTAAATATAAAGAAGAGACAGAAAATGAATTTCCAAATTTTGCAGATAGGTTTGCAAGAGATCTTTTACATGAAATAAAATCTGATCTTTCACCTAATTCTACTCAACAAGCATTTGGTAATGAAGTTGGTTCAACTGAAATTATTCTTCAAGCATCCGAAATTGACAATATAAAATCAAAATTAGAAAATCCTGATATTATTAAAGACAGAGTACTTCGAATTTTAAATTCAAATTTTGTAAAAATGACTTTTCCTGTTTTTAATGCGTTATTTGATGGAGCTTCCAATTATGCTGGAAAAAACGATCCTCAATTGCGACAAGATGTTGTAGAAGGCCATATCTTAGCAATTGACCTTAGTGAACCAATGGATAGAATTGTAGACAAAGATGAAGATTTAGAATATCTTGATGATTACAAACTTATGAATCCATATATTTTGAAATTGGCTAGAGATAAGATTTCTAAAGGTGGTGATGAAGTTCTAAAAGAATTTGAAGAAGGATTCAAAGATGCGCGAATAGGTCAATATCTAGATGAAAAATTAAAATCAAAACCCACTAAGATCACAGAAGAAGAAATGACTCTTTCATACAAAAAATATCGTTCTGTAATGGGAACAGCTGGAAGAAATATGGCTCTAGCTGAAAGACCTCTTGGAGAGATTTTCTATCTTGGAATGGCAAGAGCAGCTGAAGGTGTTGGATGTGGAAATGAAATTGAGGACTCTATAAAAAATGGATTTGTAAAAATTCCTTCTTGGCCATTATATTATACTCTGTTATCAAATGACGTAAAAAAAGGATTTGAAATTACACTGGAAAAAAGTAATTTGTATCTTCAAGATGCTCGTTTAGCACTAAAATTACTCCCTGAAGAATTTTCACATACTGAATTCCTAGAATTTTTGTTTTTGACCGTTGAGCACTATAATCAATATTGGTATAATCAATTACAAAAAGCCAACAAATGGACAGAGTTTGAATCTAAACTTCCTAAGTGATTAAATTGATGTGGTCTGAAAAATATAGGCCTCAGAATATTTCTGACATGATAGGCAATGAAGAATCCAGATCTTCAATAATTGAATGGTTTACAAAATGGAAAAAAGGAACAAAGCCTCTACTGCTTGTAGGCCCTCCTGGAATCGGAAAAACAACAATAGCATATCTTATTGCAAAACAATTTGGATATGATGTAGTTGGTTTGAATGCAAGTGATGTGAGAAGTAAATCCCAAATTAATGAAATTCTATTACCTGTATTGAGTAATGTAGGCATAATGGGAACGCCAATGATTTTCATTGATGAAGTTGATGGAATTCATGGTCGAGGAGATTATGGTGGTACAGAAGCATTAATTGATATTTTAAAGGAACCTACAGTGCCAATCGTATTAGCTGCAAATTCTGATCTATCTGATAAAATGAAAAGCATAAAAAAAGTTGTTAAAACTATATCTTTCAAACCAATTCCACCACGTCTTTTGAAAGTATATCTTACAAATATCTTAAAAAAACAAAGTGTACATCTTAGTCCTGGTTCTATGATAAAAGTCATTGATAAATCTCGAGGTGACATTCGTTCAATGATTAATCTTACACAATCTTTGGTTACTGGATTTAA
>JBHIUL010000098.1:0-4879 GCA_042138315.1 Nitrosarchaeum sp. | reverse complement strand
AACAATGAGTGTTCTAAATGGGGCAGGGGTATTCGGGATAGAAATGTTTGTTACTAAGAATGATGAAATTCTGATCAATGAAATAGCTCCAAGAGTACATAATTCAGGTCATCATACATTACAATCCAGTGAAACATCTCAATTTGAACAACATCTAAGAGCAATTTTGGGATTAGAGTTAGGAAATACTACTCTGAAATATCCAACAATTATGTACAATATTTTAGGTTCAAAGAGCTTTGAGGGTCAGTACAAACCAATAGAATTGTCAGAACAAAATGTTTTTCTTAAAATGTATGGTAAAAAAATTTCCAAACCATTAAGAAAATTAGGACATTTTAATTTAGTAGGAAAACAAGGTGAAACAATAGATCAATTACTGAATAAAGTGGAATCTCTTAAAGATAAAGTGTCCCCACGACCTATAGAGAACGAATCATCATAATAGGTTTATTAAATATAAATATAGAAATTCAAACATGTCCAATTCAATTGCTTACGTAATTTCAGCAATTTCAATAATATTATTAGCAATTTATGGGGCAGATGTTATTGTAGTAAAAACAATTGGAGATGGGTTCTTACCATTTGATGCAATGACACGCGGTGTTGCATTTGGGTTTCCACCAATCATATTATCGGTAATTGCATTTTTCATATCAAAAAAACCACCATTCAAAGGATTAGGAGTTATGTTGATAGTGACAGGAATTCTGATAATTATTGGAGGACTGGTATCAATGACTAGTGCTGTAGAAACTGAAAACTCTACAAGAATGTTAGGAGAAGGAGGAAGTTTGATCATCATTGGAGCAATAATTGCCGCATTAGGTGCAATAAAAATAAAAAAATCTAAAACTAGTGTATCTTAGAATGCCAACTTGTGCAAAATGCAATAATGAGGTATCAAAGGTTTATGATTGTGATCATACTAATGATCAAGAATATTGTACAGAATGTTATACTGAATTACATTATTATTTGACAGAGGAAAAATAATTTGAACGAAATAGATGCATTAATCCAATGGATTACACTATTGGTATCTGAAAATCTTTATCCAGGTGTTTTTTTGGCTGCATTAATTGAAACCATATTCCCACCAATTCCTAGCGAAGTAATATTTCCATTAGCCGGATATAGCATATTAAAAAACAACATGGATGTAATTCATGTTGTTGGCGTTGGAATAGTTGGAGGTTGTGGTGCAACTTTAGGCGCATTTGTAATTTATCTTATATCAAAAAAATTAGGACGTATTGGTTTGATAAAATATCTAAAGTATGTAAAAATTAAAGAACATAGTTTGGAAAAAGCTGATCATTGGTTTGAAAAATACGGTGATAAATCTGTGTTAGTAGGTAGATTAATCCCAGGAATTAGAGAAATTGTATCAATTCCCGCAGGAATTTTCAATATGAATCCAATTAAATTTTTAATTTTTACATTAATAGGATCGTGCATATGGAGTACCGCATTGACTATTGTAGGGTATTATTTCGGAGTAGCAACTATAGATCTTTTCTAAAATAATTAATTAAAATACAAAAAACAATAACCAGAATGTAATAAAATAGTCGAGACTTTTTATAATAACAATGATATGAACAACAAAGATCATACGCGACATTATTGGATCAGACATAAAGAGGGCTACCTTTTTTGTGGAATTTGTAAAAAGAAACGTGTTAATGAATCAGAAACACACTGAATTTATAATTTTGAAATTCAAAAACACATCAGATTTAGTAAATCTCATTAAAGTTATAATGTCATAGATAGACGAAGGGATTAATGAAGGCAATAATTTTAGCAGGAGGCAGAGGAAAACGTTTACGACCAATTACAGATTATGTTCCAAAGCCCATGGTACCTTTGAATAACATCCCAATTATAGAATGGCAAATAAAATATTTAAAAAAATATGGAATAAATGACATCATAATTTGTACTGGTTACAAAGCAGAAATGATTAAAAATTTCCTTGAAATGAAAAATAATTTAGGAGTTAAAATAAAATTTTCAGTTGAAAAAATACCATTAGGAACTGGAGGTGCAATTAAACACGCAGGTTTATCAATTAAAGACAAATCATTTGTTGTAGTAAATGGAGATACAATAACTAACATTAATCTTAATGAGTTAATAAAAAAACAAAACTCCATCGCAGCAATTGAATTAAAAACAAAATTTGGAATTATGGAAACTAATGAAAATAAAGTAACCAAATTTAAAGAAAAAAAAGAAATTTCAAATTTATGGATGAATGCAGGAATATATCATTTGCAAAAAGAGGTCTTGAAAGATTTGCCAAAAAAAGGAGATATAGAAAAAACAGTCTTTCCAGATTATGCCAAAAAGGGAAAGCTGAACACAGTTAAATTTAAAAATATTATGTGGTATTCAATAGACTCATTCAAAGATATTGAAGAATGCTCATTAGAAATAAATAAAATAATAAAATAAAGAAATTTTCTTAGGCACCAGTTCTATGAAGAGTTACCATCATGTATGCTAATTCACTTACAAATGATTCATCGTTATTTGGAGATGCAGCATATTTTGTAGCCTCATCCCAAAATGTGCTTTTTTTGGTAAAATTTACCGCGTAGTTTTGTTCACTCAATAATTAAAATTAAAAATTGCTTTCATAATATTCAACCTCAATGATAATTAACATAATACTAAAAGTGTTAGACCACTTTCAAGTTTCAAAATTAGATGCATATGCATCTAATTTTAGATGATATTCAGGCTTAAATCCAAATTTTGTGATATTATTATGAATATGGTGTGTATTTGCTCTTTTTGTAGTGAGATTGCAAAGTCAAGATCAGAGATTCAAGAAGCATCAGAATATGAAGAGCATTAAAATTCTAAATAGATTGAACCCTATTTCGGAAACACTAGAATAGACAAGAATTGTAAATGACTTATGCGAATAGCATACAGTTTAGGCTCACTTCTTTCAATCAATCAAGTTTTAGAATGTTCTAAAATATTATCTCATATCAATGTCGATACAATCTGGATTCCTGAAACATGGGGAATGGAAAATTTTTCAATGTTAAGCAGGGTGTCACAAAATACAGTACAACCAAAAATAGGCTCATCAATAATCAACATTTACTCTAGAAGCCCCACATTAATTGCCATGGGGGCTGCAACAGTAGATACGCTCTCAAATGGGAGACTAATACTAGGTCTTGGAACAAGTAGTCTGCCAATAGTTGAAGATTTTCATGGGTACAAATTTGAAAATCCTGTTTTAAGAATGAAAGAATATGTAGAAATTATAAAAATGTCATTGTCTGGAAAACAAATTAATTATTCTGGAAAATATTTTAATTTGAAAAATTTTACATTGTTGATAAAACCCTATAGAGAAAATATTCCAATATACTTGGCTGCAGTTAATCAAAAAATGGTAGATTTAACATGGGATATTTCAGATGGGGTAATTTTTTATTTACGGCCAATAAATGAAATGAAAAAAACCATACAAAAAATGCAATCAAAAAGAAAAATAGATGTTACATGTCAAATTATAAGTTGTGTATCAAATGATGAAGAGGTTGCAATGACACGGACTAAGCAGACACTGGCATTTTATATTTCAGTTGGAAAAATATACAGGGAATTTCTAGCAAAAAATGGTTTTGAAACTGAATGCAAAAATATTTTTGAAGAATTTAAAAAATCAGGATTTAAATCAAACCATGAATTGATTTCAGACAATATGCTAAAATCATTAACTATTGCTGGTACACCTGATCAATGTATCTATCAATTGCAAAAATTCCGTGAAACTGGAATAGATTTACCTACCATACAATTTAACCCAGTTGGTGATGTAATAGAGTCATTTCGATTATTTACAAGCACATTTTCTGAGGAAAAATAATGTCAAAAGTTGGAATTGCATCATTTGGAATTACAAAATTCTCAAAAGACGATGAAAAAATAGAGTCTGTTTTATTAAAATCTACAAAAAAACTATTTGATAATAGTCCTAATTTAAGCCAAAATGATATAGATGCAGTTTTAGTTTCTACTAATAATAACTCAAAATACCTATCGGCAATTTTGTCAGAAATGGCAGGAATTAAGCCCAAAATATCTCATACGGTTGAAAGTCTATGTAATTCAGGAACAAATGCCATAGTATCCGCATATTCGTACATTGCATCAGGTTTAGCAGATGTTGTTTTAGTGTCAGGTGCAGAAAGATATGATAGTCCAGGACAAATTTTAGAGTGGGATAATTCTCGAGGGGAATTCAAACATCCTATTTTTTGGGCCAGTATCTTTACAAAAGCATACAAAAGAGAATTCACAGTTACAGATGAGGATTTAGCAATAATTCCAATAAAAAACCATAAACAATCTCAAAACAATCCTAATGCTCTTTCAGAAAAAACTTATTCTTTAGAAGATGTAATGAATTCCAAAAAAATAACTGATGATATTCGATTACTTGATTGTTCAAGACCCTGTACTGGTGGTGCCTCAATTTTACTTGCTTCAGAAGAGACATGTAAAAAATTTACAGATACGCCAATTTGGATTTCTGGGATAGGACAAAAAACAATCTCAGCAGGGTTTACAAAAAATATTGCATTTACTTCTATGGAATCAACACAAATTGCTTCATCAAATGCCCTGAAAATGTCCAAACATGATGTAAATGATATAGATGTAGCAGAAGTTCATGATGCATTTTCTGTCTGTGAACCAATGGCTCTAGAATCAATAGGATTTAGCAATAAAGGGAAAGGAATTGAGATGGTTAAAGAACTCTACAATACAAATAATTTAAAAATTAATCCGAGAGGAGGATTAATTGGGGCAGGACATCCATTAGGAGCAACAGGAATTG
>JBHIUL010000097.1:0-4959 GCA_042138315.1 Nitrosarchaeum sp. | reverse complement strand
CGCGAAGCATCTATTTATGAATCAAAACCCGGTCATTATAACCGAGTATGAAAATAGAACAACTAGATCTACCTAAATCTGCAATTGATTTTTTATTATCTGAGGGGTTTTCTAAATTATATCCTCCTCAAGCTGATTGTATTGATGCTGGATTGCTTAATGGAAAAAGCATATTGGTTTCTGCACCCACTGCAAGTGGAAAAACTCTTACAGCAATAATTGCAATGATTAATTATCTTTCAAAAAATAATGGTAAAGTTGTATATCTTAGCCCATTACGAGCATTAGCAGCTGAAAAATTCGCTGAATTTAAGAAATTAGAAAATCTTCATTTGGGAAAAAAAGTTCGAATCGGTATATCTACTGGAGATTTTGAAAATCTTGAAAAAAATCTTGAAAAAAATAATGTACTTGTTTTAACAAACGAAAAGATGGATTCTATTATACGACATAGTGCTGAATGGATTGATGAAATAGGGCTAGTCATTGCAGATGAAATTCATCTCATTGGTGATGAAAGCAGAGGTCCTACATTGGAGATGGTCTTAACAAAACTAAAACTACTGGAATCTAAACCACAATTATTAGGTCTTAGTGCAACAATAACAAATTCTGATGAAATAGCAAACTGGCTTAATTGCATCTTGGTACAAAATGACTGGAGACCAGTTCCTCTTTCTGAGGGTGTGTATGATGGCGGAGAAGTAATCATGAGTAATGGTAAAAAATTTGAAATTGAGCCTAGCATTCGTGGAATTCCTATTGATTTAGGTGTTCAATCCGTAAAAGATGGTGGACAATCGTTAGTTTTTGCAGAAACTAGAACTCGTTCAAAAGCACTTGCTACGAAAGCATCTGACATAATTTCACAATTTCTAGAAAAAAAAGAATCCGAAGAACTAGAAAAAATTTCAAAAAAAATTCTATCTGATAATGAACATACTGAATTGGTAAAAACTCTTGCAATGTTGATAAAAAAAGGAGTTGCATTTCATCATGCTGGATTAAATCAGAATTGTAGACAAATAATAGAAACTGAATTTCGTAAAGGAACTATTAAATTATTATCTTCAACACCTACATTAGCTGCAGGTGTAAATCTTCCTGCAAGAAGAGTTGTAATATCAAATATCAATAGATATAATGCAAAAGTTGGAGCTAATAGACCAATTAGTATTTTGGAGTACAAGCAACTATGTGGAAGAGCTGGAAGACCACAATACGATGATTATGGAGAATCAATAATTGTTGGAAATGGAAATAGTGATGATCTCATGGAATACTATGTTCATGGCGAACCAGAGCCAATTGTATCCAAAATTTCTGATGACAAATCACTGAGAACTCATGTCTTGAGTATAATTGTAACAAATCCTGGAATTAAAAAAGAAGAAATTCTTGATTTCTTTTTGCAAACATTAGGAGGAACACAATCAAGAAAAGCAACAATAAAATTTGCAATTGATATTTCTTTACGATTTCTTACAAGTGGATTTTTAATAATTAAAAAAGGTGAAAGATACGCTGCAACAGAATTTGGGAAAAAGACTTCAATGTTGTATATTGATCCGTTGACAGCAACTTACTTTAGAGATGCAATCGAAAATGTATCTAGAGAAAAAAAACATTCTTTTGGATTTTTACATTTGATTACCAATTGTGAGGAATTTTTTCCAAAATTCTCCCTTAGAAACAAAGATTATGAAACTATAAGTTTGATGATAGAAAATTATTCTTCTGAGCTTTTATTCCCTATATCTGAATATGACTGCTCTAGGAGTTTACTCGCTTTGCAGGCATGGATTACAGAATCAACTGAATTATCACTTTCTGATAATCTTGGAATAGAGTCCGGGGATATGCATAGAATGGTTGAAACTTCTGATTGGCTATTGTATTGCCTTAGAGAAATTTCAAAACATGTTGAACGTATAGATTTACTTGATGAATTAGAGGATTTACGAAGACGAATAACATATGGTATTAGAGAAGAATTGTTGGATTTGGTTAAAGTAAAGGGAATTGGACGAATAAGAGCAAGAATACTCTATAAACATGGCATTAAAACTCTTGATGATTTGGCAAAAATTCCAGTGAATAAATTAGCAGATATAGATAAAATTGGTTCAACCATTGCAGATAACATAAAGTCAGAATTACATAAGGTACGATATTGACAGAATTAATACTTCCTGCAGTACTTTCATGTGTTGTTGCATTTTTTACCGTATATGCTACAACGCCATATCTGATCAAATTTCTACAAAAGAGGAATCTAGCCGTTCCAGATATGAATAAAAAAGATCACGTTATGGTTGTAAGACCTGGTGGACCTTCTATCATTGCTGGAATTATTACATCTGAACTTGTTTTGTATGGATTTTTTCAAATAAATGAAATTATTGTAATAATGATTACTAGTTTCATTGCATTTGTAATTGGTTATGTTGATGATAGAAAAGTAATGGGTGGATGGTTTAAACCACTTGCTTTAGTATTTGCATCAACGCCAATTATTTTTCTAGGTACTTATGATTCCAATCTGGCATTTCCTTTGTTTGGTACTGTCCAAATACCTGCTCTTTATCTTGGCCTCATAATTTTTATGATTCCAATTACTGGTAATACAATTAATTCTATTGATGTACTCAATGGTGTTGCAAGTGGTTTTATGATAATTGCAAGTTTTTCGTTGAGTGCGGTATTGTTTATTTTACAAAATTATGAAGTAGCTATAATCAGTTTACCATTAGGATTTGTTTCATTAGCATTTTATAAATATCATAAAATTCCAAGCAAAATATTTCCTGGAGATTCAGGCGCTCTAACTCTGGGTGCCATGTATGGAGTAATTGCAATTGTAGGTCATGTGGAAATTATTGCAGCTATAGCACTTTTACCTGCAGTAGTTAATTCTTTCTTATTTCTTTCAAGTATGAAAAGAATTGTTGAACACCGACAAATCAAAGGAAAACCTACAGAAAATACAGAAGATTTTAAATTAAAAGCAACTAATGATAAAACTGCACCTGTAACTTTGGTTAGACTAATTTTAGCCGGTGGCCCATTATCTGAAAAACAAATTGGCCATGCCATTTTTAAATTGACAATTTTTTCAGGAACTCTTGCAATAATTACTGCACTTATGACGAGGATACAAATTTGAAGATTGGTCTTTTTGGGTTTGTATTTGTTATGTGGATCTTGATTATTATTGGTGGTGGAATTGTGGTGATGCTTTTAGGTCCATTTTCAATTTCTGGTTATGGTGATCTCAATTTTTTTTTGGCTTCTATAATTAAAGCAATAATTGCAATACTTCTAGTAATAGTTTGGACTTTAATATTGTCAAAATTGAAGAATTGGATTTTTAAAAAAGAATTAAAATTCTAATTCTCCATCCATTGTTTCTGTTTTTTATCATATTCTTTACGTGTGTAACGTAATGTAGCTGGAACTCCTATCACCACTGAATCATCTGGAACATCTCTTGTAACAACTGCACCCATTGCAACTACGCTGTTTTTTCCAACAGTCACTCCTGCTTTTATCACAGATCTAGCTCCAATTACTGCATTATCTTTTATTGTAACTCCAATCATTTTATTGCACATTGGATATGGATCATTTGTTAGAACTGCTGCAGGTCCTATGAATACATTTTTTCCAATTCTTGAAAGTGGTGGTATGTATGCTTGTCCTTCTATTTTTGTATTCTCTCCAATTTTTACATTATAATCAATATGTACAAGTGAACCGATCTTGACATTGTCTCCAATTTCAACATTGTCTCCAATATATGAAAAATGCCAAATCTTGACATTCTCTCCAATTTTTGCTTTATCAGAAATAAAATTAGTAACCAATTCTATCACAAATGCCATGGATTTGATGTGTTGATGATTTTTTCAGGTAAATTTTTTTTATTATTTGTAAGAAATTCGATCTCTTGTGCTTTGTTTCTTAGCTCATCTGGTAGCATTATTGGTATCTCTTCTATGATGGGATAAAATCTAGAACATTTAGAACAAAATAATACTCCTTCTGAAACCACATTGTTTTTTTCTTTGATTTCATATAATTCTAAAGGGTGATTCTTGTCTATAGGACATGCCAAAATATTCATCATGCTTTTATTCATTTTAAGTCCAGATAAATTGGAATTCCTTTTTGACTAGATAAAAGTGCCGCTTCTGCTATCTTTGTAACATTTACTGCTTGCTGTGATTTTACAACAACGTCATTCTTTTTTTCTATAGCTCCCAAAAAACTTTGAATTTCTAATAATAATGGCTCTTGCTTTTCATTACGTGGAATTTCAGTTTCTTCCTTTTTTTCTACTTTGACCTCTTGTGAAATAAAATCTGAAGTAATTATTGCATCTGTACAAACAGCCGTAAATGTCCTAACTTTTTTTGGTGTAATCCAATTCGATGAAATAATTGCCACTTTATCATTTTTATATCCTAACATTATACTTGCAAAATCTTCATATTCATGATTTATTCTGCCAGATCTTGCAAAAACAACTTGAGGCATGTCATCAAATAACCAATTTGCAGTATCTATATCATGTACAGATGTGTCATAAATTATTCCAACATCTTTGATATGAAGTGGCATCCTGTTTTCTCGATGAAATTCTAGCATTACTAATTCTCCAAACGTTTTTTCTTTAACAAATTTTTTAACAATATCTACTGCTGGATTAAAACGTTCAATGTATCCACATGTTAGAATCACTTTGTTTTTTTCTGCTAATTCTAGCATTCTTTGACCGTCTTCTGATTTGTATGTCATTGGTTTTTCTACAAAAACATGTTTTTTTACCTTAAGCAGTTTTATGGCAATTTCTGTATGCGTTGAAGTAGGTGTTACAATAAAAGCACCATCAAATTCCTCTGATCTAATTAAATCATCTAATGAACTATAATGATTTACTGAATATTTTTCTCCATA
>JBHIUL010000096.1:1836-5008 GCA_042138315.1 Nitrosarchaeum sp. | reverse complement strand
GTTAGATCAACCATATCGCAACAGAGTTTCTACAAGGGTTAAATCTGTTGTCTACTTACTGTCTAGTCCCAAAACATCATAATACGCACGAGGGATCATTTTCTGAGCCTTGAAAAACACATTGTTTGCAGCAGTATCAAGCACATATGTTTTGGCCCAATCATCTTCGCTTCTAATAGAGCGTCCAAATCCTTGAAGTAACTTTGTTAGAGTTTGGGATGTATACCACAGAGGAAATTTATCCATTTTTGCTTTTGTTCTTTTTTCCTTATAGTTAGGATATGGAACTTTGGCAATAATTTGAAACCTAGATAAATCATCTTTAAGATCCACACCTTCCCATAATGAAGAAGATAGTAAAACACCTGTAGGATCTGCAGCATGTTCAGAAATAACTTCATCTTGGGTTTTACCGTCTTTGTTATAACTATGACAAATTCTAATTCGTCGAGTATTTTGTGGTGAAAGATATCTCAATATTTTTTGGCAACGTGGGATAGAAGATGTTAGAATTAAACCTCTTTCAGTAGAATGTTCATCCATTATTCTATCAATTGTTTTTATTACTTCTAGTTCATCATCTTCAGTAGAACCATAGCTTAATCGTTTAATGTTTAGAAGTTCAATTTGTCTATGTTCAATTGGAAATGGGGATTTTGGTGTATCAATAAATGCAACGTCGTCTTGTTGCAATCCCATGTTTTCACAAAAGCTAAATTTGTCAATAGTAGCAGACATGAATATTTGATATTCAGTAGTGAAAAATGAATTTGCAAATAACGAAACATCAATTGGTTTTACAGAAATTGTCCTAAAATTTCCATTCAAATCTTGAACAGGATCATTTACCACAAAATTATCTTTCTTTGTAAGAATGTCAATTTTGGCTTGAGCAGCTCTGTCATATCTTCTTTCTAATCTTGCAATCGATTCATAATCAGGCTCTTTTTGATAAGAATCACTTTCTTTGATATCTTTAATTTTTTTAGCGTATGCATATGCAATATCATCAATTAATTGAATCATAGAATCCAAATCTGAATAATCATATTTTTCAATATTCAGATTACATTCATCTACTTGACCACCAAATATATCAAATCCAATAAACTGCATGATTTGATCTTCAATCTTATGTGCCTCATCAAAAATAGAGACTTTTCTATTAAGATAATCTTCAAAGAGTTTTCGATTAAATTTCATTATTTGAAAAAATGCATGATAATTCCAAAGAGAGTGTTTTGAAACAAGGGCATCATATTTTTGAAGATAATAATGACAGGATTCGGATTCCTGAGTGTGTTCATCCACTTGTTTTATAGTAGGTTTGAATTTGCAAACTTCGATTATTTCTTTGCCATTTTTGTTTATTCTTTCTTGACATAGTCCTTTATCACATGTAAGCCCCCACCTCATAGCTCTTCTAGCATTGTCAACTTTTTCAGATTCCATCATTTTCAGACATGCAAAATTTTGTTTGCCTTTAACCGGTTTTAAAAATGGAATATCTTTGATGTATTGATCTTGAAGATGTTTTGACGCGGTCACAGTAAAGGAACTATCAAAATATCTAGAAACGGTAGCACCTACTAATGATTTTCCCACACCTGTTGGAGCACATAATATGATTTTCTTGTAACCAGATTTTAATTTCTCTTCAATTTCAGCTATGATTTCTTTTTGAATATCACGTGGTGAAAATTGTTCTGGGAATTTTTCTAAAAGAGACAGGATTGAATCTATTTTTCTTTAATATTAAAAGCATGAAGGTTCTAGTATTATCAAAGATTTTGCAATGTAGTTTAATATCAGTAAGATTATTGTAAATTATGGAATTATTGGAAGATAAAATGAGAGTTTGGTTAGAAAGTGCCAAGTTTGTCAAAGCAATTCCAGGTGTTTATGTTTTGTATAACAGAAACAAAGATGTGATCTACATAGGCGAAAGCGATAATTTAGAAAAAACATTCACAGCATATGTAGATACAGGATTTGAAGGAAACGAGTGCAAACAAAAAACCCAGTCATATCAAAGAGAATTTACAAATAATCCAAAAGAGCGTCAGATTCAGTTAATTGAAGAATTTAAAAAAGAATCAGGAAAGATACCTGCATGTAATACAGAAATAGCATTAGAAACCCATTAACAATACGATAAAAACATCATTCCAATCCATATCAAAAATAGTTCATTTATGCATAAAAATAGAGAAAGTAATTAATTTGAGATCTACCTATGTAATTAATGCATCAATGTTATTACTGTGAACAAATTTTTAACACTAAAGAAGCACTGTTTGATCATGTAGAAATCCATTCAGATATAGAAAGAAATCGAGAAATAATGGAGAAAAAGAAGAAAACAAAAAAAGACTAGAGTCACTCCTCGCAATCAGATATTTTAGTAAACAAAATTATAGCAAAGGTTAGAAAAGATACATTCAGGAATAGAAATAATAATTTTTTTAAATAAAATACATGGAATGGGTTGAATCATTGCTAAAAAGATCATGCGATAGAACACTAACAAAAGGAGAAGTGTTACGCAGTTTATTCCACATGGTGGAAATAAATGAAAACACATTAAATCAAATACAGTCAGACAAACGAGATTTTGGACCAGAGTTAGAAGAATTAAAACAAACAGAAATCAATGATTTAGATTTCCATCTGAAATATTATCGCAGCCTTATCAATTATATCAATTCAGTTCCTGAGAATAAAATAATCAAACAATAGACCAACATATGATCTAATAAACTATGTATTTCGAAGTTGTTTGAACAAACTATCATATTCTTGTTGTTTTTCAGTTAATTGACCATAGTCAGTATCTTCATCATATTCTTTCTGTTTTTCAAAAAGGTACTTTTCCCATTTTTCAATTTCTTTTGAAATCATTAAACCAGAATCTTCACGAGCGAATTGCTTTTGTTGTTCTTGATTTTGGCCTCTAGTTGAAAATTTTTTGTTGTTAAACACATTCTGAATATCCTTAACTATTTTGGGTCGAAGTAGTTCTGCAAGATCAAAATGTCCTTGCTCATGTTTTAAGAGATCAGATGTTGCTTGAGATTGTCGTACCCACGACAACATAGGATGAAACTCTACAATTAAAGCAATATTTTCAATAAAGAATTTAATTTGATCATCAACAGTATCAGAATTAACA
>JBHIUL010000096.1:0-1736 GCA_042138315.1 Nitrosarchaeum sp. | reverse complement strand
CAATTGTGGATCGCCCCATGTTCCATCATATAGAAATGTACATTTTTCAATTTTATTGTATTTTTTGGCACCTCGACAAATTATTAACAAGATTTTTTCATGAGATAATGGATTTGAAAAAGTTTTTGGTTTAAGAATAAACCTGTTTGACGGCCAATGAAATCCAGGATATGGTCAGATTAAGGCAAGTGCAGTAAGCCGTCAAACAAGATGACTCAACATCAATATTTCAAGATAAATTAAAAGAAATAGTGTGTTCAATTTGAAATACATGTTTGAAAATTCTTTTAATTCAAAATCCAGGCACAAATAAAATCAATTGAAAAATGGATCGTTTTTTCAGACCATTTTGATCATTTTACAAGACATGTTTTATTTTAAGAATTTTTTCAAAAATAAATTGCATAAAAAATTGAAAGCAAGACTGTTTGCCTGGTTGGTGTCTTAACCATATCCCCCAAAGGGACAGATGCAAAAAAGACATCAAACTTGCTTGCTTTCATTTAAAAACTATTAATTTCAGATAATACCAAAATAATTTATGAATTTAAAATTTATAATTTTCATGGGAATTTCAATTGTATCTTTAATTGTAGGTTTTATGTTATTATATGATGTAATATAATAGAAGAGAAAAAAGATAAATTTATTCAGATACAAACATGGAAAGAACATATGACTAAAAAAACAGATGATGATAGATATAACGAACTAATAAAAGAAAAAAAAGAATTAGAAGATAATAGACCACATGATATTGATGCAATGAGAAGATGGAAACATTCAATGGGTAAAATTTTACAAGAATTAGAGTTATTTAAAAAATAATAAAATAACCATTCAATAAATAAAAATTTTAAATTAAAATCAACATGGGTGAGATGTAGATAAATAATCCAATTTTTCTTGAGGATTCAATAAAAAATCATTCAGTTTATGTAAATCCAAAAGACTTGAAAAAGCAGGACATCTATGGTCTATTGAAAACAAGTCTTCACAGTTAGGACATTGAATTACAGAGTGTGAACCCCAATCACACTCAATATTATCAATTAAATCAAAAATAACTTTAAGATTACAAGAACTACATTTCAAGAAGGTGTTATCAAATTTTTTCATTATTGAAAATTCCTATTTAGAATTTTTTAGGCCCACATAATTAAATTTGTTAATTTGTTAAGACAGTTATATCGTAGTAATGTGTTAAAACGAATAAAAACAATTGAGAATAATGGAAAATAGGCATGAAATTTAAAATATATTTTTAAATTCAATAAACTATTATTTTGATAAACGGTTAAAATCAATAATGCAAGGAAATATGAAATTTAATTACAAATTAATTCAGGAAACAGTTATGCCACAAATCACTGTACATAATACAGATTCAACTTTCTATAGGTGAAAAATTTGACGGAATGTCCCACATGCAAACTATCTATGGAATCTCATTCTACCTCTGAATTAATGGAATGTTGTATGAAACAGGTCGGAGAAGATTTTAGTGAAGAAGACAAAGGCACATGTCCAAATTGCAAACATTCAATCAAAAAACATTCAAATAAAGAACTAGCAGAATGTACATTAGCATTTTTTAAATCAAACATAAAAAATTAGAAACAGTAATTGATTCAAAAACAACTATGTTGAATGCATGTAAGATAAGCATAAACAATGGTCAAATTAACATAAAATGTTGGATCAGATAACTGCAATACTTATTGAAAAATATTCAC
>JBHIUL010000095.1:0-5016 GCA_042138315.1 Nitrosarchaeum sp. | reverse complement strand
TGTACCGTATTAATTATTGTAAGATCATAAGATTTTGTAATGTCAATTAATACACCGTCACAATCAAATATTATACCATCTGCAGAAATCAAATCATTTGAAATAGAATCATCCATGTAGATTCCAGATTGTTTTTTTACAGACATTATCCTAACAAATCGCGAATTGCAAGTAAAAACTTGGAGTTCATTTCTTTAGTTCCAACTGTAACTCTAAGGCAACCATCATGTTTTCCAATTTTCCCTAAGTTTCTAATAGATATTCCCTGTTCTGCAAGGGCAGCATAGATTCTTTTGTAAGAGCCGTGAGCGTCAAAAAGTACAAAATTAGCCTTGGAATCAAATACCTCAAAGGCATCATATTTTCTTAGATTTTCGATTATTCTTTTTCTTTCTTCTTTGATAATTTGGACTGCATTCCTCATTTGATGAGATTGCTCTAATGCCAAAATTGCAGATTCAATTGTAAGTGTACTTACAGGGTAAGGGTATTGCAATACCTTATTGAAAACATCTGTGAATTTTTTGTTTGCAATAAAATATCCTAATCTCAATCCAGCCAAGCCAAATGATTTTGAAAGGGTTTGAACAACGACTAGATTTTCTTGAGATTTTACCATTTCTGACAAAGAAAAATCACTGAATTCACCATATGCTTCATCAATTATTATTAAGCCATCAAAAGTTTTTACTAGTTTTTGCAGATCATCTTTTTGGAACTGGAATCCTGTTGGATTATTTGGAGAATCAAGATACAAAATGTCAGCGTTTTTTGATGCAGTAAGAAATTCCTTAATGTCTAATTTCATATCATTTGAAAAGGGAATTGCATCTACTGGTATAGAGTATAGTTTACATCTTTCTTCAAAAAATCCAAATGTAGGATTTGATGTAAGGATTCTGGTTTGCTTTGATGCAAAATTAGATAGTATCAAATCAAGTATTTGATCAGAGCCATTTCCAACTCCAATCATAGAAGATGGTACTTTAAGAAACTTTGATAAATTTTCAATCAAACGTTCTATTCCACCTAAAGGATATTCCCTTACATCGCAATTTTTTTTAGCATTAGTGATTAGATCATTTTGAAATTGTTTAGAGATAACATAATTTTCATTTGAATCAAGCTTAAGGGAATCAGAATGAAGTTCTGGTTTTTGATATCCACCAAGAGAAGATAAATCTTTGATCTTTTTTTCAATCCAATTTTTTTTCATTCCAATCTACCTCGTACTGCTTCATAGTGATTTGGGAGTCCTTCTGCTTCGGTGAATATTTTCATATGTTTAGAAATTTTAGGTAGGACTGATTTTGAAATCGATACATGAGTGTTTATTTTGACAAAGTCCAAAACTGAGAGAGAACCGCGTGTTTTACCAAATCCATTTGTGGGTAAAATGTGATTTGAGCCCAAAAGATAGTCGCTTGCAGATGAAGGTGTGTTTCCCAACAAAATTAATCCGGCAGATGTAATTTTTGATGCAAAAATGTTAGGGTTTTTTGTCATGATTTGGAGATGTTCCGGAGCTAATTCATTTGCAAGTTTTATTATCTCTGAATTGTTTTTACAAATTGCAATAAAGCCATTTTCTTTTAGGCTAGTTTTTACAAGATCATTTCTCTTGATTTTGTCTGACAATTCAATGATGATTTTGTTAACAGATTTTGCAAGTTTCTCTGAATTTGTGATCATATAGCAAAATGTATCATTACTGTGCTCTGATTGGGATATAAGATCTAGTGCAACATATTTAGGATTTGTAGTTGCGTCTGCAATAATTCCCAATTCGGTAGGACCTGCAAGCATATCAATTGCTGTTCTTTCATTGATCATTGACTTTGCTATTGTTACAAATGAACCACCGGGTCCAATAATTTTATCTACTTTTGAGATTGATTTTGTACCAAATGACAGTGCAGCAATTGCCTGAGCACCTCCAATTTTGTAAATTTCATTTACACCACATAGATCTGCAGTAACAATAGTCAAAGGATCAATTTTTCCATCAGAATTAGGAGGAGATACAACAACTATTCTCTTTACTCCGGCAATTTTAGCAGGAATTACAGACATTATTACAGAACTTGGATATCTTGCCAAACCGCCTGGGATATAGCATCCTACATTTTGCAATGGTGTGAACTTTTTTGAAATTGTAATTCCATCAGTAGTTATAGTCTTATTTTTTAAGATAGACTTTACAGCAAATTCAGTTTTCTCTAGTCTTGATTTAGATAGTTTTATGGCATCAATTTGATTTTTAGAAACTTTAGAAAATGCATCTTTTATTTCATTTTGAGATAAACGGAAGGAAACAGTTTTAGCGCCACTAAATTTTTTTTCATATTTTTTGATAGCAAAATCTCCATTTTTTTGTACGTCTTTTAGAATAGATTCCACTATAGTTTTGTTTTTTTGTGGTTGTTTTGGAAGTATGGTAGATACAAATTTTTCAACGTTAGTTACTCGAATTATTTTCATCAATTTTCTTCGTCACGCTTAATCTCCTCTAGTTCTAGGATTTGTCTGGGTTCATGAACTACTAGTCCTTGTGCAATTTTTCTTAATTTAGGGATTAGTTTGTGAAATTCTTCTTTTTGAATTACTGTGTTTATTCCATACCATCCATCTTCACTAAGTGGACTTATTGTTGGTTTTTTAAGAGAAGGTATCTGTTGCAGTAGTTTTTTGAGGTTTTTTTCCTCTACATTAAGATAAATGTGAAGATATTTTTGTCCACGAACAGCTCCTCGCATCAGAGTTACAATATCAAATATCTTTTCTCGTTTTTGTGGATCTCTCAGAGATTTTTTATTAACAATCAAATGAGCAGTGGATGTTAAAACTTCATCTACAATTTTTAATTTATTTTGTTTCAGAGTAGTCCCAGTTTCAGTAACATCCATTATTGCATCAACGTCTTCAGGAGGTTTTGCTTCTGTAGCACCAAACGATAAATGAATTTGAACATTTTTGTTTGTTCCGAGTCTAAGCCATGGTGTAACAATTAATGGATCCTTTGATCCATAATATTTTTTATAAGATTTACATTGTTTTAGAAATTTTGATGCAGTAGTAAGATATTCAGATGAAATACGAAGTGTTTTTTTCTTTTTAGCATAATCAGCTATCATCGCATCTAGGTTTTTGAAATTATATTTATCAGGAAATGCAACAACTAGTCGAATTTTCCCATATTCTAAATCTAAGATTGCCTCAACATCAGAATTGGTTTCACCAACCCAGTCTTTTCCAGTGATACCAACATCATACAGTCCTTCAGATACCATTGTTGGAATCTCTTGGGGTCGAAGCATTTTCACAATTATGTTCGGATCATCAAGATACACTCTGTAAGTTCTATCCTTCCTGTTTACTTTTGTCCAAGATTTTTCAAGAAGTTTGAACGTTGCTTCTTCAAGACTACCTTTCGGTATAGCAAAACGAATTTGTGACATTTCTTATATTTCTCTAAACTTAGTATATAATAACTTCATTTATTTTTAATATTACTAGTTATGAAATTTTCCAAAAATATCATTTTAGGATTAGCAATAACATTAGTAGTTATATCAATTATTTATTTTGGATTCAATACCATACAAGACAAACCTACTCAGAATGACACTGTAATTCAGGAAGAATTAGGGAATTCTACCAATACAAAATTGATAAAATGGGGAAGTGGGAGTTTATTTGATATTTTTGTAGATCCAAATGACATTGTCATCATAGAAGGGAAGAGAATACCTATGAAGGCAACATTTGAATTAAAACCAAATTTTTCAGAAGTGTATTCTGAAATTGGAGTCTATGAGAAAGAAAATAAACCACTCATCATCATACCGATCTACACAGCTAGTGCATATGCAAAAAATGGATTTTATGATTTTTACAATGGAAGATGTAATACTTGTATAACAACAAAAATTGTATCATTTAATGAGTTAGGAGAACAATCTAGTGCAAACGGAGTTAAAATTTTAAAGTTATTAGGTTATGATTCAATTACAGATATAGAATTAGATACCAACCCAAGTATATTGTCAAAATACGATAAGATCATAGTTTTACATAATGAATATGTTACAAAAAAAATGTTTGATGCAATTACATCACATCCTAATGTGATCTATCTGTATCCTAATGCACTTTATGCTGAGATATCAACAAATTTTGCAAACAACACAATCACATTGATTAGAGGACATAATTATCCAGATGAGAATATCACAAATGGATTTGATTGGGAATTTGAAAACACACAACCTTATGAATATGACAAAGAATGTAACAATTGGGAATTTTATGATATTCCAAATGGGAAAATGCTAAATTGTTATCCAGAACAAAAAATTTGGAAAGATAAAGAATTTTTGCGAGCATTAAAAGAATTATAGATTATCTAAGTTTAGCAATATTTCTTTAGCATTATCAAGAGATATTTTCTTTTCATCAAGCATCTTTTGAACAATTTTATCAATTTGATCAGGATTTGCACCAGCAGCAGCAGCCAGATTTCTGGCATGCAATCTCATATGTCCTTTTTGTATTCCTTCAGTAGATAATGCCCTAATGGCACTATAATTTTGAGCAAGTCCAGTTGCAATCATCACACATGCAAGTTCCTGAGCAGAAGAAACCCCAAGAATTTTCATGCAAATTTTAGCTATAGGATGGACATTAGCAATTCCACCAACAATTCCAACGGATAAAGGTAATTCCAAGTATCCAACCAAATTACCATTATTGTCTTTAGTCCATTTACTAAGAGAACGATACATGCCTGATCGTGCAGCATAGGCATTTGCAGCTGCTTCAATTGCCCTACTATCTTGGCCGGTTGCATTTGCAACAGATATGATACCGTTCATGATTCCTTTGTTATGAGTAACTGCTCTATAGACGTCATTATCTGCAAAATGGTATGCTAAAATAATATCATCAACTATCTTTTCTCCTCCAATTTCATTTTTATCAAAAACTGCTGTTGCTCTTGCAATTCTTCGTGTAGAA
>JBHIUL010000094.1:0-5048 GCA_042138315.1 Nitrosarchaeum sp. | reverse complement strand
TGATGTCTTCTGGAATTACCTTTAAAACAAAATCATACATGCTTGTATTTTTTGGGAGACTTCCTCTTTCTTGATATAATGAATATACTGCAATTCCATTAGATATCAACGCAATGATTTTTTCTTTATTTGTAAGGGTCATTGCTTTTTTAAATATTTTGTAGTAATTTAATGTAAATCAAATGTGTCATTTTATAATTTATTGTGTTATTTACTTGGGTTGGCATGTATATTCAATATATGTAATTTTTGACTATCTGGACTATTGAGACTCTTTATTTCGATTAACTGACTATGTCCTTCCGCGGTTCCTTCTTGTGCCTCTATGGATGCATGATAGCCAACAAAAACACCTGTAATGATAAACGTTGCAATTACTAACAATATCAACAAATCCATCTTATTTTAAATTGAAATATTTTATGATGATAAATGTTACTTTTTAGCAATTTTTAGTATTGCGGTATGATGTTATAATTTGTGATTTATCAAATAGATTACGATTATCGTTATTTTTGAAAATTTAGTCTCATTTAGAAAAAAGATGGCCTACTTGGCTATGGTTTTCTTTAAACCCCATTTGAGGGCAAATTCTTCTTTGGTGATTGGAATTGTAGATTTGCATTTTACACATCTTCGCATTTTAGTGTGTTTAGAAAATCTCCAAACATGTGCTTCACTTTTCTTATGACAGTTCATATCTTTGTATATGTTTACTAGTATTTAGGAAAACAACTGTTTTTCCTTGGTACTTTGGTTCTTATTTATTCTAAAGTCAATTTTATCTGTATGATAATTATCCTTCCCCCAAAAATTAATTACACCATTGGATAGCACATTAGTAAATTATGATAAAAACAGAACTTGGCACATTGAGGAGATCTCATTATTCTGATGAATTAAGTCCTTCAATGGATGGAACTGAAGTTACTGTGATGGGTTGGGTTCTTACAATAAGGGGACATGGAAACATTAGTTTTGCTACAATCCGTGATAAA
The DNA here is from genome assembly GCA_042138315.1 of Nitrosarchaeum sp. GTDB lineage: Archaea > Thermoproteota > Nitrososphaeria > Nitrososphaerales > Nitrosopumilaceae > Nitrosarchaeum. Next base: position 4,050 of record JBHIUL010000094.1, on the reverse strand, counting down.
AATGGGGATATTCCAATTGTTGCAAAAAAAGGAGACTGTCCTGATGATCTACGTGAAAAATTATCTGTCCTGAAAGCACATTCATCTGTAGGCATTACTGGTAAGATAAAATCCTCTGAAAAAACTCCTACTGGATTTGAGATTATTCCTACAGAACTTCGAGTATTTTCAGATGTTGAAAAAATTCCTCCATTTGAACCATTAGCAAAAACTGTCAAAAACATCGATACACGTTTAGAAGTTAGGCCTATCGATCTTAGACGTAAAACATTACAACATATTTTTAATGCGAGAAGCCAAGTGCTAAAATCCATTAGAGATTATTTTCATCAAAATCATTTTACCGAAATCAATACTCCAAAAATGATAGCTACTGCAACTGAAGGTGGTGCAGCTCTTTTTCCCATTTTTTATTATAATAAAGAAGCATTTTTAGCTCAAAGTCCTCAATTGTATAAAGAACAACTAACTATGAGTTTTGAAAAAGTTTTTGAAATAGCTCCTATTTTTAGAGCAGAACCCTCAAGAACTAACCGTCATTTAGCGGAAGCAATCTCAATTGATTTGGAAGAGGCATTTGTTGATTACAATGATGTTATGAATCGAATTGAAGATATCATAAAAATATCAATTAACACTGTAAATGATTATGCAAAAAACAATTCTGATGTAGAGTTTGTTATACCTAAAACTCCTGAACACATACCAAGATATTCTTATGATGAATTGGTAGAAAAAATGCAAAAGGCAGGAGCTAAAACAGAATGGGGTGATGATCTTTATCCTTCAAATCTTAAGAAGATTGGCGTTGAAGGATTTTATTTTATCAAAGATTGGCCTTTAGGTCCTAAACCATTTTATGTAAAAGATAGTAAAACAAATCCAAAAATTTCTGAATCATTTGATTTAATGTTTGGGGATTTGGAACTATCTTCTGGTAGTACAAGAATTGAAAAACGACATGATCTTGAAGAAAGAATGAAAAATAAAGGAATGAAAACTGATGCGTTTGAATATCATTTGGGGGCCTTTGATTATGGTGTTCCGCCTCATGCTGGATGTGGAATTGGATTAGAACGACTAATTATGGCACTCACAGGTACAGAAAATATCCGCGATGTTACATTTTATCCACGAGATGTTGACAGATTAACCCCTTAGGTGATTTGAATGGTATCTAAAGCAGAAATTGAGCATGTTGCAAAATTAATGAGAATAGAAATCGATGATCCGACAATTTACGAACGTGTTGATAAAATGATTAGTTTTTTTGATATTTTAGATTCAGCAGGTGTAGAGGCTGAAGAAATTTCATTTAGGGAAATTTCACTTGATACATTAAGAGAAGACAAGTATATTCAATATGCTGAAAAACTAATTGAAAAACTTAATCACTATAAAGGAACCTATGTTAGAGCACCAAAGATGGTTTAATTGAATATAAAAATTTCAGCTCTCCAATTTACAAGGGACGTACAATCTGGCAATATCTCTGTCGAAGATTTTATTGCAAAAACTTTGGAACGAATAAACAATGTTGATGACACTTTACATGCATTTTTATCAATAAATGATAAAGCCGTTGATCAAGCAAGAGCAATTGATAAAAAAATAAAATCTGGAGAAAAAGTTGGACCATGTTTTGGTATGCCTATTTCTATTAAAGACAACATATGCATCAAAGACACTAAAACAACATGTGCGTCAAAGATGCTTGAAAATTTTATTGCTCCTTATGATGCAACTGTGATTACCAAACTAAAACAAGCTGATGCAATTTTTATTGGAAAAGTAAATCTTGATGAATTCGCAATGGGATTGACTACAGAATTTAGTGCATATGGTCCAAGTAAAAATCCTTGGAATACTGATTATGTTCCAGGAGGTTCATCTGGAGGTAGTGCCGTATCGGTTAGCGCATTTGAATGTATTGCATCCTTAGGGTCTGATACTGGCGGTTCAGTTAGAAATCCTGCTAGTTTTTGTTCTACTGTTGGTTACAAACCGACTTATGGTTTGATTAGTAGGTATGGTCTTATTTCATATGCTAATAGTATAGAACAGATTGGACCTTTAACTAGAACTGTGGAAGATACAGCTTTTATGCTAAATCTTATTACTGGACTTGATCCTAATGACAATACTACGGTAGATAACAATCATGAAGATTATCTCAAAGATATCGATTCAGGAATAGAAGGCAAAAAAATAGGCATAATTAAAGAGATGATTGGAGATGGAATTGCTCCATCAGTTCTTTCTGCAACAAAGGACGCAATATCAAAATTAGAAAAATTGGGGGCAATATGTGAAGAAATTTCTCTTGATATGGTAAAATATTCCGTTGCTGCATATTATACAATTACTGCAACAGAAGCAGGTAGTAATCTTGCAAGATATGATAATTTGAGATATGGTTATGATTTTCCAGTGGAAGGATTTGAATTTAATTCATATATTGAAAAAGCAAGAAAAAAATTAGGTCCTGAAGTAACACGACGAATGATTCTCGGAGGTTTTGTTCCTTCTGCAGGACATGCAGGAAAATATTTTCTCAAAGCTCTCAAAGTAAAAAATAAGCTTACTAGAGAAATTAATGATGCATTTGAAAAATTTGATCTATTGGTATCGCCAACAGTTCCAGTTTTACCATTTAAAATTGGTGAGAAAATAGATGATCCAATAGCATTATTCTTAATTGATATTAATACTGTGACTGCAAATCTTACTGGAAAACCTGCGATATCAATTCCCTATGCAATTTCCAATGGATTGCCAATTGGAATGCAATTAATTGCAAATTCTATGGACGATAAATTATTACTTCAAGCAGCATATGCACTGGAGAAAACTGTAAAACTGCCAGAGGTTCCGCTTTGACAAAAATTGGATTAGAAATTCACAGTCAGCTCACAAATCTGGAAAGTAAATTATTTTGCCCATGTAAGGCAAATTATAGAGAGTTTGCACCAAATGAAAATATTTGCCCCGTTTGTATGGGATTGCCAGGTAGTCTACCTCGATTAAATCAGAAAGCAGTTGAAAAAGCAACCATGATTGCAATGGCATTGAATTGTAGTACCCCTGAAAAAATTGTATTTTTTAGAAAAAATTATTTTTATCCTGATTTGCCAAAGAACTTTCAAATTACACAGTTAAACATCTACGGAGACACTAGTGTGGGGGGCCCTGGCTCTCTAATGGTAGGTGATAAAAAAATACGTATCACTAGAATCCAATTAGAAGAAGATCCAGGCAGGCTAATTTATGAAGGTAGTTCTGAAAAAAATCAAATCACATTAGTCGATTATAATCGTGCAGGAACACCTTTAGTTGAGATTGTAACTGAGCCTGACTTTGAAACTCCAAAAGAAGTAAGAGAATTTCTAAATATTTTATCTGATTTATTGGAAAATCTCGGTGTATCTGATCCTAGTTTGGAGGGTGCAATGAGGGCAGACGCCAATGTGTCTATTGAAGGTGGAAATAAAGTGGAGATAAAAAACATTGGCTCTTTTCATGATTTGGAAAAGGCAGTTCATTTTGAAATCACACGTCAACAAAGTCTACACTCAAGAGACATTCCAATTATTCAAGAAACACGTCATTGGGATGATAAACGAAAGATTACTGTTTCATCAAGATCCAAAGAAGAAGATTTGGATTATAGGTATTTTCTTGAAGGTGATATCCCATGGATTAAACTTGGTAATGAAGTTAAAGAAAAATTAAAGTCTGAAATGCCTGAAAGTATTAGTTCTAAAAAAGAACGTTATGTTTCAAAATATGGTATTCCAGCACAGGTTGCAGATGTGCTTTCATCTGATAAATTTTATTCAGATTTATTTGAAGATGCACATACCAAAGAAAATGCTAAAGAGGTTGCAAATATAATCACAACTGATTTGATGGGTTTGGTGGATACTCGAGAAAAAAGAGAATCTTCAAAATTAACTTCATCCCATCTTAAAGAAATAGCTGATGCAATACAATCAGGCAATATTGCAAGAAACTCAGCTAAAAATGCATTGTATGAAATTATAAAAACTG
>JBHIUL010000093.1:0-5097 GCA_042138315.1 Nitrosarchaeum sp. | reverse complement strand
GAATAACATGGCGGCAGAAGCTCAATTCATTGAAACCATCATAGGTGTAGGAATTTTACTATTTGCCGCTAAATTAATGGCAGAGTTATTTCTCAGGCTCAAGCTTCCAATTGTTCTTGGAGAATTAATTGCAGGTATGATCATAGGACCATTTGCACTAGGAGCTTACATCGTAGGTGCAGAGGGAGTACCATTACTTCACATCAATGATGAAATCAAAGTTCTAGGAGAAATTGGAGCAATTGTAATTTTGTTTATGGCAGGGTTAGAGATGACACCCAAAGAATTTCTCAAGGGAGGAAAAGCATCATTTACAGTCGGAACGCTAGGAGTAGTGGTTCCATTTGTTGCAGGGTTGGCAGTTTTTCAGTTATTTGGTTTTGATGCATTACAGTCAATGCTTATTGCTACAGCACTTACAGCAACAAGTATTGCGATTTCAGTGCAAGTATTAAGTGAGTTTGGAAAACTCAAATCTACAGAAGCTCGTTTAATCATAGGAGCTGCAGTTGTAGACGATATTTTAGCAATAGCAGTATTATCGGTTGTAATATCAATTGCAGGAGGACCGGGAGGAGTAGACAACATCGACATTACAGATGTAACAATTAAAATTCTTCAAGTATTAGGATTCTTTGCAGCAATGCTAATAGCAGCTGTTTGGGTCATGCCAAAAATTATCACACCAAGATTATGGAAAGCAAAAGGCAGTGTTGAAGGAATTGCAACCGCATCATTTTTTGGAGCAGCTGCACTTGCAGGATCCATAGGACTTTCACCGATTGTAGGAGCATTTGCAGTAGGAATGGCATTATCAACTACCAAAGTATTTGAAAAAGTTGAAAATTATGCATCGCAAATCGGTTTGATATTTGCACCGTTATTCTTTGCAATCATTGGAGCACAAGTAGACTTTAGACAGGTCAACATGGAAATACTATTTCTCAGTGGAATAATCATCTTAGTCGCAATTGCTACAAAATTATTTGGATGTGGCCTTCCAGCAATGATGTTTTTGAAAAGTAGAGCTAAAGGAATGAAAGTTGGAATAGGGATGATTTCAAGAGGAGAAGTTGGATTAATTGTTGCAGGAGTAGGGGTGTCATCAGGAATTTTGACATCAGATGTTTATTCTACTATTGTAATCATGGTAGCAGTTACAACAATAATCACACCAATTTGGTTAAAGATTGAATATAGAAAAGAACAAAGACAAGAAGGAACAGAACCGCAAGTAACCAGTTAGTAAAAGTAAATAAAAAATAATGCCAAAAAGAGACGCCTAATTGCCAAGATTATTTAACGAATTTATGTTCAAAATATTATGATGTCTCACATGAATAAACTGAATCCAGTATTTTCAAAGGCATGTAGTGAAATAACACAGAATTTACTGATAATAGACGAACCCACTAAAAAACAAGTAAAAGATGAAATTAAAAAAATATGCGCAAAATATTCACTTGAGCGAATTCCAAGAAATCATGAAATTCTTTCAACAGTGAAAGATTCAGATTTTTCTAAATTACAAAAAGTGTTACTTAAAAAACCAATCAAAACAGCGTCAGGGGTATCAATAATTGCATTGATGCCAAAACCATATGCTTGTCCACATGGAAGATGTACATATTGTCCAGGAGGAATAGAATACAATTCACCAAACAGCTATACAGGAAAAGAACCATCTACGCTTAATGCAATTGAAAATGGATACGATCCAAAACTCCAAATTACAACAAAAATTGAAAAACTGATCGCATATGGACATGATCCATCTAAAATGGAGATAGTAATTGTTGGCGGTACATTTCTATTCATGCCAAAAGAATATCAAGAAAATTTCATTAAATCATGTTATGATGCACTAAATGGAATCGATTCAAGTAGTTTGGAAGAAGCTAAAACAAATAACGAACATGCAAAAATAAGAAACGTCGGGTTTACAATTGAAACAAAACCAGATTACTGCAAACAAAAACACATTGATGCAATGTTAGATTATGGAATTACAAGAATAGAGATAGGAGTACAAACACTACAAGAAAGAGTATACAAAATTGTTAACAGAGGACACAATTACAATGATGTGGTTGAATCATTTCAAATTTCAAAAGATGCAGGATATAAAATTGTAGCACATATGATGCCAGGTCTTCCCACGATGACACCAGAAGGAGACATTATGGATTTTAAAAAATTGTTTAACGATTCAGACCTTAGACCAGACATGTTGAAAATTTATCCATCGTTAGTTATAGAAAATACTCCACTTTATGATGAATACAAACGTGGTGAATACAACCCATACTCAGATCAAGATATGATCAAGGTACTAACAGAAGTAAAGAAAAACATTCCAAAATGGGTCAGAATAATGAGAGTACAAAGAGAGATATCTCCAAATGAAATCATAGCAGGTCCAAAATCAGGCAATCTAAGACAAATAGTACATCAAAATCTGAGAAAACAAGGTCTTTCATGTAAATGCATAAGATGTAGAGAAGTTGGATTAACAAACAAAAAAACAGATAATCAAGATGTAAAATTAAATCGAATTAATTATGAATCTTCAGGTGGAGATGAGGTATTTTTATCATATGAAGATACAAATGATTCTATCTACGGTTTTTTGAGATTAAGAAAACCCAGTATTAATGCACACAGAAAAGAAGTTGGAAATAATTCATGCATAGTGCGAGAATTACACGTGTATGGTAAATCATTAAAGTTGGGAGAAAAAGGAGAAAATGAAATACAACATTCAGGATTGGGGAAAAATTTAATGCGAGAAGCTGAAAGAATTTCAAAAGAAGAATTTGACGCTACAAGACTGTTAGTTATCAGTGCAGTAGGAACAAGAGAATATTATCAAAAAATAGGGTATTCATTATATGGACCATATATGGTAAAAACATTGAATCAGGATTAAGTCATGTCAGAGCAAGAAATTTTTGGAAAAGGAACTTGGATAGATAAATTAGCTCATGAGCTTATAGAACGTGAAAAAGAATTAGGAAGAAACTTGGACATGTTAAGAGTTGAAAGTGGGCTAGGAGCCTCAGGAGTACCACATATTGGAAGTCTTGGCGATGCCGTTAGAGCATATGGAGTAAAACTTGCACTAGAAAACTTTGGATACAAATCAGAGCTAATAGCATATTCAGATGATTTAGACGGATTAAGAAAGATTCCAGAAGGATTCCCAGATTCATTAGAAGAACATTTAGCAAAACCTGTTTCGTTAATTCCAGATCCATTTGGATGTCATGAATCATACGGAATGCACATGAGTAGTATTCTTTTGGATGGTCTAGACAAAATGGGAATCAAATACGAATTTAGAAGAGCAAAAGACACATACCAAAAAGGATTACTAAAAGATCAAATTCACACCATTTTACAAAACAGTTCAAAGATAGGAGATAAGATTTCAGAACTGGTAGGTCAAGAGAAATTTCAGAAATTTCTGCCATATTTTCCAGTTTGTTCAAATTGCAATAGGCTCTACACCGCAGAATCATTTGAATACATTGCAGATGAAAAGAAAGTCAGATACAAGTGTCATGATGCAGAAATTGGCTCAAAAATGATCAAAGGATGCAATCATGATGGAGAAGCAGACATCACCAAAGACCTTGGAAAGCTTGCATGGAAAGTAGAATTTGCTGCAAGATGGGCAGCGTTTGATATCAGATTTGAAGCATATGGAAAAGACATCATGGATTCTGTCAAAGTGAATGATTGGGTATCAGACGAAATTTTGAATTTCCCACATCCACATCATGTTAGATATGAAATGTTTCTAGATAAAGGTGGAAAAAAGATTTCAAAATCACTAGGAAATGTAGTTACAGGACAAAAATGGTTAGAATTTGGCAGTCCAAAATCAATTTTGTTATTGTTATACAAAAGAATTACAGGTGCAAGGGAATTAGGATTTGAAGACATACCAGGATTAATGAATGAATATAATGAATTAGAAGACATATTTTTTGGAAAAGTCAAAGTAGACAATCAAGCTAAACTAACAAAATCAAAAGGACTCTATGAATATGTAAACTTGTTAGATCCACCAAAAGTACCAAGCATTCATGTCAACTACAGATTACTAGTAGAATTAGCAAAAATGTTCAAAGAAGATAGAACTGAAAGAGTTATGAAAAAATTATTAGATTACGGTGTAATCAAAAATCCAGATCCACAAATAGAAAAACTAATTGAACTGGCAGGAAATTTTGCAGACGAATTTGATCAACATGAAAAAGTAGAAATTAGCATGGATGAATCTTCAAAGAAAATATTAAAAATATTAGTAGATGCACTTAATGCAAAAGAAGAACCAGAAGATATTCAAAATACAATATACCAAATTGCAAAATCAAATGGAGTAGAGCCAAAAGACTTCTTTAAAATTTTATATCAAATAATATTAGGTACATCAAGAGGGCCAAAAATTGGACCACTCATAACAGATATCGGAAGAAAGCAAGTTGCAAAAACAATATCAGAATACATCTAAGTATGGCCCATAGCGAACATAACAAATCCAGAAACAGTGGCGGTTTTGCATTGATAATACTTGGAGCAATATTGTTATTTTTAGCACCAAACATTAATCCAAGCAATCCAGAACTAGGAACCATTGCACTAATTGGAGGAATTATAATTGGAGGTATGGGGTTTTACCTCAAGTTTATTCGTTCAAGAGAGAAAAAAGCCTAAAGAAACGTTCATCTTTTGGGAAATTTTGTGTGTAATTATGGGTCTTTTTGGAAAGAAAAAAGAGCAAATTGATGATACTAAACCTGAAAAAAGTGAAGAAAGGGTTCTAAAAGAAGCACTTGAAACAGAAGTAGAAACCCTGCAAAAGGAATTCAGAGCAAAGCAAGAAGAACTGGAAAGCATTACAACAAAACTACAAAGTGTAAAAGAAGAATACGATATAGCAACTAGCAATTTGATGTCAGTAAAAAAAGAGTCTAATCAGAAAAAAACAGAATTGGACATGATATATTTAGAATACAAAGACATCAAAGCAAAATTAACCAGTGCAGACGAAAAATTCAGTAAAAACAAAAAAACAATTGAAGAACTAGA
>JBHIUL010000092.1:0-5161 GCA_042138315.1 Nitrosarchaeum sp. | reverse complement strand
TTGAGGCACATCTAAATATTTTGCAATTTCTCTCACTTGTAATTTGTAAAGTGAAACAATTGGCACTAAATCTGATGCCCCATCTCCATATTTTGTGAAATATCCAATCAAATATTCACTTTTGTCACTTGAACCCAACACCAGATAATTTTTTGCATTTGCATAATAATACAAAATATTTGATCTTATTCTTGCTCTAAGATTTCCTTTAGCCCATTCATTTGGTTCAAGATATCTGGAATATTCATTTACAATTGGTTTGATATCAATTAATTTGTATTCTAATCCTGTAAGTGAGATCATTTTTAATGCATCTTCAGTTTCTATGCTTGGTGTTATTTGTGAATCTGGCATGATTATTGCTAGTGTTTTATCTTTTAGTTTTCTTTTGCAGATATATGCTAAAACTGCTGAATCTATTCCGCCACTTAACCCTAGTATTACTCCTTCTACCTGATTCTTTTCGATTTGTTCTGATAAGAAATTTTCAATTGTTTCGGTAATTGTAGAATAATCTTGTACTATGATTTCATTAATTATATCTTGGTTCAATAACTAATTTACATAATATGTGAGAATAAAAATTCTACCTAATTTTAAATCTGATTTGACTCTTTTTCACTATTGATTATTGCTTTTTTATAATTTCAAATGATGTAGATGCTATCTCTACATCCTTGTATTGTAAAATCACATCATGAACTCCTATCTGTGAATCATTGTTTATGTAGAGTAATGTGTATACTTCTCCTTTCTTTGTGGCATGTGTCTCAATAATATTTTGAGTTTGATCTGGATAGATAATCAGTACTGTTACTAAATCGCCACGTGTATATTTTTCAATAAATCCTGAAATTGTAATCTGTTTTGAATTATATTTTGATTGAGGTTGTTCAAACTGTTCGCCGTCTACAGAAATGTATGTTGTTTTTGCCAATTCTTCGGCAAATGCAAACTGGGTAATCCCTACACATAGAATTCCTATTATCATTGGAATCACTACTTTCTTCTGCATGTTGTTATTTTGTGATATCTGTATAACAATTCATGTCTTTTCTTAATATTACAGAATTATTGACTACATTCGATATGTTTTTGATTTTATTTTTAATAATTTGAGACTTAGATGTTTACGTATATGCCGTCAGATCTGGATTCTACAGGATATGTTGCTAATTTTACATCTTTGAGATAGTCTTTTAATTCCCCTGTTTTGATGTTGTAATGCCAAAAATGTAGTGGGCATTCTACAATATCTCCCTCTAATTTGCCTGGTGCAATTGAACCATCTTGATGAACACAAAGATCATCTATGGCGTGATATCCATCTTGATTAAATATTGCAATTTGTTTTCCTTCGATTTTAAAGGCCTTGCCCTTTCCATCTGCAATGTCTCCCTTCTCTGCAATTTTTTTCCAAACCATCTGTGGGGTTAATGATTTTGTCATTTATTTAGATTCGCATGATAGAATTTTATACTCTTTCTGAAGCCTGAAGTCATGAGCAAGGTAAATTCTAGCGCAAAATTGATCCAAGATGGAAAATTATCTTATGAATGGGCTAGATCTCATATGCAAATTTTAGATAATACTATTAATCGACTAAAAAAATCCAAACCTCTCAAAGGCATTACCTTGGGATTTTGTTTACATATCACAAAGGAGACCTCTGTTCTCTTAATGGGTGCAAAAGAATTAGGTGCTACGGTTGCATGCTGTGGTGGAAATCCGCTTACAACACAAGATGATATTGCCGCATTTTTGGCATCTCAAGGAATTCATGTTTATGCATGGCATGGTCAATCTGTAAAAGAATATGATTGGTGCATTGATCAAGTGTTGAATCATAAGCCTACTATTTTGACTGATGATGGTGCTGACATGAATGTAAAGGCACACTTTGATGATAGGTACAAAAATATGAAAATTCTCGGTGCAACTGAAGAAACTACTGCTGGTGTAACTCGAATACGTGCAGTTGAAAATCAAGGTAAACTTCGATATCCTGTAATTTTAGTTAATGAAGCATATACAAAACACATGTTTGATAATCGATATGGTACTGGACAAAGTACAATTGATGGATACTTACGTGCAATGAATTTACTCATGGCATCTAAGCGGGTTGTTGTTGTTGGTTATGGTTGGGTAGGACGTGGTGTCGCCTCTAGATGTCATGGAATGGGTTCTAAAGTAATAGTAACTGAAATTGATCCTGTAAAAGCACTAGAAGCTCATATGGATGGATTTGAAGTAATGCAAATGGCTCAAGCTTGCAAGATAGGCGATATCTTCATCACTTGTACTGGAATGACAAGTGTGATTAGAAAAGAACACATTTTACAAATGAAAAATGGTGCAATTATGGGAAATGTTGGTCACTTTGACGTTGAAATTGATAGTAAATTCCTGTTAAAAGAATCAAAATCCGTAAAAAGAGTAAGACCTAATCTTGATGAATGTACACTCAAAAACGGTAAACATGTTTATCTTATTGGTGAAGGTCGTTTAGCAAATCTAGTTGCTGCAGAAGGACATCCACCGGAAGTTATGGCTCAATCATTTTCTAATCAAATTTTATCTGTTCTCTATATTCTCAAAAATCATGCAAAGATTGGTAATAAAATCATCAACGTTCCAGAAGAAATTGATAAACAAGTTGCAGTTGATGCATTAAAGGCAATGGATGTCAAAATTGACAAGCTTACACCAGAACAAGTCAAATATGCCCATAGCTGGTAAACTTCTTAACTCTAATTATATTCCAAAATACATCGGATGAAAAATAAAGCAATCATTACTAGTGCATTACCTTATGCAAATGGAGAAATCCATTTAGGCCACGTTGCATCTACGTACCTTCCTGCAGATGTGACTACGCGATTTCTGAAACTAACTGGTGTTGAGGCTTACTATTTTTGTGCATCTGATGACTTTGGTACTCCTATATTGATCCAATCTGAAAAAGAAAAAAAATCTCCTTCAGAATATGTTGCATATTGGAATAAACGTGATTATGATGATTTTACTGCTTTTGGTATTGATTTTGATTTTTTCTACAAGACAAGCTCATCTGAAAATATAAAATTTGTTCAAGAGGTATTTACAAAACTCAACAATGCCGGACATATTTACGAAAAAGAAATTATTCAGTTTTATTGTAATAATGATAAAAAATTTCTACCGGATAGATATGTTAAGGGCGTTTGCCCTTATTGTAATGCGGCTGATCAATACTCTGATCTATGTGAAAGCTGCGGACGTGTTCCAGAGGAGATATCTGATCCAAAATGTTCTATTTGTGGACAAACCCCTACTAAAGAAAAGACAACCCACTTTTTTTTCAAACTGAAAAATTTTGGTGATTCATTATACAAATGGTTAGATGAAAACGATAATCTTCAAAAAGACGTGAAAAAATATGTTCAAAATTGGATAAAATCTGGCCTTATTGATTGGGATATAACTCGTGATATTTCATGGGGTGTTCCAGTACCTCTTGATACATCTAAAGACAAAGTATTCTATGGCTGGTTTGATAATCATTTAGCATACATTTCTACTGCAATAAAATTTCTTGATACTAAAGGCATCAACGGAAAAGAATTTTGGAATTCTGCCGATATTTATCATTTTATTGGTAAGGATATTGTTTATCATCATTTTCTATTTTTACCTGCAATGCGTTTAGGGATGGACTCTGAATACAAATTACCTGATTTTATTCCTACTAGAGGTCATCTTACACTACAATCAAAGAAAATCTCAAAAAGTAGAAATTGGTACATTGGACTAAAACAATTTTTAGAATATTATCCTGCAGATTATCTGAGATATTATTTGGTTGCAATAAATCCATATTCTCAAGATGATTTGAATTTTGATTGGGATGAATTTACAAACAGAATTAATTCTGAATTAATTGGTAATCTTGGAAATTTTGTTAATCGTGCATTAGGATTTACAAAAAAAGCATTTGATGGAGTAATCCCGGAAACTGTAACCTATGATGAAAAAGATATTGAAGCAGAAAGTAAAATAAAGAATCTATCTGGTGATCTTAAAACATTGATGGAACAAAACCACTTGGATAGGTCCCTTAAGAAAATCATGGAATTTTCTTCCTTTTTCAACCAATATTTTCAACATAAAGAACCATGGAAAAAAGGGCCTGGCACTGAAAACTGTGTATTTTTATCCGTAAATGCTGCACGCAGTATGGCAATCGCACTATTTCCATTTTTACCAAATTCATCTCAAAAAATATGGGAACAACTTGGGTTTTCCGGTAAAATTAATGAAAACAATTGGGATTCAATCTCTGATATTGGTGTAAAATCTGGACATGTTCTAGGTGATGCATCTCCACTGTTTGTTAAAGTGGAAGAATCTGATATTGTCAAATATAAAAAACAATTAGGCCCAACACAATGACAAAAACAATCCCGAGAATCTCTACTAGGGGATACTATGATTTAACATATGGAAAAACAATCAAAAAAAATTCTTATTTTTTATACCCGAAAAAAGATTTTAAGAAATTCATTGATTCCAAAGAACTTGTTATAATGATTCATGGACTGCGCAATGATAATGCTGGAGCCATTGCCAAAGTTATACTTGCAAAAAATAAATTACATCGTTTAGGTTATACGTTTCCTGTAATTGGATTTAGTTATGATTCTAATACTACAGGTGCACATTTGATAAAACATGCTAAACGTGCACTTTCTGCTGGTCAAATCATCGCAAAGAAAAACGGTCGTAATCTGTCTCTGTTTATAGAACATTTTAAATCTAAAAGTCCTGAAACAAAAATTCGTCTTATGGGGCATTCTTTAGGTTCTCAAGTGATTTTAAGTACTGTAGAACACTTGGCAAAAAAAAGCCAAAACCGTGGAATTATAGAAAGTGTCTATTTTTTTGGTGCATCAATTACCAGCGATGTCCCATCATCAAAAAAATATGGGAAACTATTAGATAAAATAATCAAAAATAAAATTGTAAATTATTACAGTCCAACTGATGAGGTTTTGAATTGGGCAAATAATGAAAAATTTGTCAAAGGACCGCTTGGGCTAAATGGCTCTGTTGGAAAAACTATTCCAAAATACCATCAAAAACTTGTCAAGCCAAAAAATCATAGATTTGCAAGTTATAT
>JBHIUL010000091.1:0-5243 GCA_042138315.1 Nitrosarchaeum sp. | reverse complement strand
TGTCTATTTTTCTTACTGCTTGATACTGTTTTCCATTTATGTTAAATTCTACTTTAGAAAATCCTTGATTAGCACCACGTTTTATCAGCCCTTTATTGGATTTTCTAGTATGTTGCCCAAATAATGCAAATGTAATTGCATCTATGATGCTTGATTTTCCAGCACCGTTTTGTCCTACAAATACCGTCACTCCATTTCCAAACTCTAATTTAGTTTCAGTATGTGATAAAAAATCTCCTAACTCAATTGATGTTATCATTGTTTTTCTCCTTTTTGTATTTCTCAAACTTTTCAACTATGATTTGTGTTGCCTCTTTGATCTGCCCTGAAGCTAACAATGGCAGTAATTCTTTCACTGCAAAATTTGCATTTTGTTCTGAACCAATTGCATCTACTGATAACCTAAGCATTTCATCATCTATCATGCTAGGTCTTTCTAGAAATACTGATGAATCTGATATCTCTTTTGAAATTATTCTCCAAAAACATCGTAATGTTTGTGCATGCAAACGTGAAATTTGTGCCTGTATTTGATCTGTTTCTATGTTGTCTCCCTGTATTTTTATCTCAACAATTGGCTTCCGTTCTATTTTCCCTATTTTACTAGAAATTTCATCAATTAGTTTTTCTAATTCGTTATAATCTGCTTTAAATGAAAATTGCTGCCTTGTATCTAATTCGATCCATTTCGGTATTGCTTCTTCACCCGAAATATCTACTTCTAGAAATCCTTTTTTAATTTCTTTAATTCCTTCACTTGTTGTTAGTTCTATAGATCCTGGATATGCAACTTGTCCACTGAGATAACTAAATTTTTTAATATTGTGATCATGCAGATGCCCCATTGCATAATATGTGAATTTTTTTGGTAAATCTGTGGATTGTAATTCTCCTGCAAACTTGTTAAATTCTGTAATTCCCTGATGCATAACTAAAATTTTATGTCCTGTGTGATTACTTGCAATTTCATCAACGGTTCTAAATTTTTCTTCAAACTGTGGCATTTCTGCTTTTCTTATTTTATCAAATCCTACCAACAATACTCCTTTGTACTCAATTGGTTTTCCATGTCCTATGTATTTTGAAAATTCTAAATTATGATATACATATGGAATTGGTGTTGTACGAATTCTGCTGATATCGTGTTCCCCTAAAATGAAAAATGAATCAATATTGTTTTGTTTTAATCTTTTTAATGCATTAGCCATTTGAACTATTGCTGTTCCATTTGGATTTGGAACATGAAAAATATCTCCGGCAAATATTACAAAATCCACATGATCTTTGATTGATATGTCTATGGCCTGATTAAACACATGATACACATCTTGCTCTCGTTCCTCTGATCCATATTGCACTAATCCTAAATGTGTGTCTGAAATATGTGAAAATAACATTTAATCTAACAACAAATCTTTTTGAACAAGTCCTTGAGTTGATTCTACTGCAATTTCATTCATTTTTTCTGCGTTTGCCCATGCATTAACTGCACTTTGATCTGCCCCCATGATCTTTTCTTTTACCTCTTCAACATGTACGAGAGATGGTAAGTTGGTCCACTGCCCTACTAATACTGCATCCCCTACATTCAAAGATGTTAATTGAGCAATTAATTCTCGACTTGTGGATTCTGTAGCAGCTGCTATTTGACGTTGATCATCTTCTTGAATTATCTTCATTATTGCAAATGACCCTAATTGACTTAGTACATTAAGATCTACACTTCGTGGCCTTTGTGATACTATTCCTAAACCCAATCCAAATTTTCTTCCTTCTCTGGCAATCTTTGATGTCCAGTACTTTGCACTTGTATCATGATCTTTTGGAATAAAGACATGTGCTTCTTCTATTATGACAAAAATTGGTGAATTGAATTTGTAATTTCTTTCTTTTTTTGATCTTCCATGTTTTGCTATACTTGCATCTTTTCTGTCTTTGAGTAGCTGTTGTAAATAAAAAGCAAGTGCCACATTTGCTTGTTTTTCTGATAATTCTGAAATGTTTAGAATATTCGTTCGTCCTTCTTTAATGAAACTAATTGGATCCCCCATATCTGGATCTAAAATATCTTCAAATCTTCTTTGAGCTTCTTCTATAATGTCTTGCACTCTATATGCTGATGTTCTTATTTCTTTGATCTTCTTATCTTCGGAATTTACAATAAAGTCTACTTCTGTTTCTAATTTTTTCCAGAATTCTTTTGATTCTTTAACTTGTTTTGTAAACGCCATTCTTAACACTCTTTGTTGTACATTGGCACCGTCTCTGATCTCTAATACTTCTGATAATTGATCTGCATCTAATAATCTTGGATTAATTTTTGCATCAAATACATTGATTCGTGGAATGTTTAATGTTGTATAATCATTATGATAGTCAAAAATTATTACAGTGCCTTTTAGTTTTCCAATTTGTTTTGTAATTAAAGAAACAAGATTACTTTTTCCCATTCCTGTCATTGCTAAAATTCCTAAATGTCTTGAAACAATTTTGTCTAGATTGATTTTAGTATCAATTGTTTTATCTCTTAATAAATTTCCAATTTTGACCCATCCTTCTTTTTGTGGGCTAAAAATAGCCTCTAAATCCTCTTTTGTTGGCTGTGTTATGGCCGTACCTGGAATTGGTGGTACTGCAGGTATGATTGATTGTCCTCTCCGTAAATTTTCTAAAAATCCTAAAATTCCAATATGTGCAGTATATGTTTTATCTCTCTTGTTTATCTCTGCAATTTCAGTACTCTCTGAAGCTTCATCAAAATTTTTAACATCTGCAAATGCAGCACTTGATACTGATGATTTTTCAACTAATCCTAATATCTCACCTTCATCTGAATTAATTTTAATATATTCTCCAACAGAAAGCGGTCTGGACGTAATCGCAGTTACAAATGTAGGTTTTGATTCTCCTATCACAAAACCAACGTTCAACCTAAAACCTCCCGTGAACCTATTTCATTACTTAGTCCTAACAAACTAACCATTTTTGCAAGTTCTTTGTCAGATATTTTACAGTTGTTATGGGCTAACTTTAATGCATATGGGTAACCTCCCACACTGCTGTTATACAGCTTGTTCATTATGGTTTTAATCTCATCGTTATCTCTATGTCCTCCCAAAAATTCTAGCTTTATGATTGGTGTTGAATCACTTAATCTAACAAATGTTGATGATATTATTTTGTCTGCACCATATTTTTTTTCAACAAATACTTTACTAAATCCAGGTCCATTTGTAATGTGATTGTAATAAAAAATATCTCCTGCTAAAGAGCCTAGACTTTCAAATTGTTTTTTTGTATTTGATGTTTTTGCAATAAAAATAACATTGTCTCTTTTTTTCATAGTTTTAACAACCAATGCATCTAGTGATGATTGTCGTGTCATAAATTGAGAATGAAGTGATCCATCCATTAACACCAGATCTACTAAATCCACAGTTCTTTCACATGCTTCGATCTCCATTTTACTTGCAATCTTTGAAAGATCAATATCTGAGCCTAATCCGGAATCATGTAAATCTACTAATATTTCGCCGCTTGATTTTATGGATACTGCAGTTGTAGCCCAAAGTTCTATTCCTTGAAATCTTGTGTTGTTAAAACTGCTATCAATCCCTGCAGTGCTTACATTTTGTTTTGTAGGCGTGAATTCTACCCAATTTTCTTTTGCTTTATGTAAAATCTGCTCAAATTTTGGCCCTTTTAGAATAGACAGTATTTTCTCTCTGTTAACTATGGCATCTTTGTAAACTGTATTTAGCACATCAATACTTCGTTGGTTTGAATAAAATCTTTAGGTTATACTGAACATTAACCTCTGTTTTACTTGATTTGAACTCTAGCCTATTTTCCCCTTCAAAACTATTTTCTCATCTGTACCAGAAGGAGTTGAGCTATCAATGTATCTGATTTCATACCAGTCACCAATATCGACTAGCTTGCCATCTATGTAGCGAGGAATTTTTATTTTCACCTCAAAAGTATTGGTATTTTTTCCTGTCTCAATTAGATATGATGAATTTGCGTCAAATGCAGAATTTGCCAAAGTAGTTCTAATTCCCCCCTTTCCTCTGTATTCTAATTTACTTAATGATATTCTGTCATTCTCTTTAGAATCTAAATTTGCATCTGGCTCATAAATTCTCACAGTAAATTCGTGTCCAATTCTTGAACCACCACCATATGTTTCCACTTTTGCAAAAGCGTTTGTAAGTGGAATTGATTTTGTTATGGTTTGTTTGTCTCCTGTACTATCTGATGCATCTAAGTATTTTATGGAAACAACGTCGTTTTGATTTAACGGTCTACCGTTAATCGTATCTGGTAATTGTAACTTTACATAAAATACTCCTGTGTTTGGTCCTGTCTCTATCATACTTGATGGGCCATTGATTGAAATCCCATTTATTGAAAATTCGAATAATCCTTGAGTTGATACTGTCTCTATTCCATTATGTGCTAAATTCAAGTCATCATCTGTAATGTAGAAATTAATCACACTGCCAGTTGATGCTGGAATCACTTGAATTTCTTTAGAATTATTTATCGGAGTGGATTCTTTTATCGTATTTTTTTCTAGATCTTTTATCTTTATTTCTTTAGGAATCTCTTCTGCAACTTTTTCTATTTTTCCTAACCCTCTTTTTTCTAATTTTTCTGCAGTTGCAGCGCTAACACATGCTGCAAAACCATTACTTCGTACCACCAAACTCAGACCCGCATTGCAAGTAATGTCTTTTGCCTTGATTCCCTGCTCCATCTGTTCCCTTGGTGAAACTCTACCTGCATCTACAGGATTTACGATGATTACTAGAGATAACGTCAGAAATAAGATCATTCCAAATAATGCCTTGTTTTTTAAATGGAACTTCATAATCCTCTTATGCTTTTTTCTCATAAATAGATTGATGATAATTCATACTATTTACATAAAAAATTAATTGTAAAATCTGACAATTAATTAAGTGATTATTCCAAGTATAGTCATTGAAAAGAATCGGATTATTGGGGTGCGGTGCTATTGGCACTCAAATTGCATTAGCAATTGATTCAGGAAAAATTCCTGGTACACTAACTCATGTATATGATTCCTCAAAAGATGCATCGATATCACTAGTTCAAAAATTAAAAAATAAACCGCTAATTGTTGAAAACCCACACCTCTTATCATCACATCCTGTTGATATCGTAGTTGAAGCTGCATCTCAAGAAGCAGTTAGAAATGTAGCTCATAGTGTTTTACA
>JBHIUL010000090.1:3848-5284 GCA_042138315.1 Nitrosarchaeum sp. | reverse complement strand
GTATGATCTGCAACCGATTCAGGATGATTTATTGCTAATTTTTCAATCCATCCTTGACGAGGGATTTTTTTTAGTTTTGCCGATGTATACAAAAAATCAAGAATCAAATTCGTAAAATGCGGGATATAGAATAACCTTGTTCTAAATTATGAATATTATGCAATGGTTCTAATTTTTTGAAACTAATATTTGACATTAAATTACAATCTTCAACAATAAACTTTAGCAATAAAACTATTTGATAGTATTCGGTAATAAATAATTCGAACAACATAATAGTTCAAGATATTCTTCATACTATATTGAAAATATATACAAAAACTGGAGATGATGGAACAACAGGATTACAAGGAGGTTTCAGAGTTTCTAAATCCCATCCAAGGATAATGGCTTATGGTGCAATTGATGAGGCAAATGCGGGGTTGGGACTTGCGCTGTCTCATAAACTTGATCAAGATATTACAACACTGTTGACTCAAATACAAAATGAATTGTTTATTGTAGGTTCTGATCTTTCAAACCCTGACTCAGACAACAAAAAAAATCGAGTTACATTAGATATGGTATTAAATTTAGAAAAACACATTGATAAATATGAAGAAGAGTTGCCCCCATTGACAAATTTTATTTTACCTGGTGGCAATATCATTGCAGCTCAGATTCATTATGTCCGAACAGTAATACGAAGAGCTGAAACATATATGATACTGTTAAATGAACAAGAAAAAATTAACCAAAATTGTATAAAATACGTCAACAGGCTATCTGACCTATTTTTTGTTCTTGGTCGTGTATTAAATAAAAGAAATAACCAAAAAGACATAATTTGGAAAGTTTGATCTGATTTAATGATAAACCATCTGAACATCGTCGTTAATCATACTTTATTTGATAATTTTGATGTGTCTCTATGCTAATCAGTTAAATTTATTCAAAATATATCTAATCTCATATGATTTTGGTATTTCATACATTAAAGACAACTTTTAATTCCTCAACTCAAAGCATTTTTGTTGTGCCAGCGTAGCTCAGCCTGGGAGAGCACTCGGCTGAAGACCGGGCCGTCGGGCGTTCAAATCCCCCCGCTGGCATTTTTTATTTTATAACTTCAAATCTGCCTAAATTATCTCAGATTAATTATTTAATCATAATAGTGTAGAACAAAATTATTTGGACTGATCTAATAATATTAAATTCAACTAAAACAAAGGATGGATTTACCATGAATTTTTAATCTATATGTAGACATTAATAAAATAAGGCACTCTCTATTTTTTAAAAACCATTCTGCATAATATTTAAAAACAGGGTAGCCTCTTGATTTTCGACATTAATGGTTGAAAAAAAGACAGTAAAAAAATCAACATCAATAGCAAAAAAATCTACATCCAAGGCAAAAACCACAAAATCCAAGGCAAAAACCACAAAATCCAAGG
>JBHIUL010000090.1:0-3748 GCA_042138315.1 Nitrosarchaeum sp. | reverse complement strand
TCTACATCCAAGGCAAAAACCACAAAATCCAAGGCAAAAACCACAAAATCCAAGGTAAAAAAATCCAAGGAAACACAAAGTGATGATATGAGTATTGTGATAGTAGATGATGATATTGTTATTGATCAAGAAAAAGTAAACGAAGAAAGACGAGCATATCTTGAGGAATCAAGGTCTCAAGACGCATACGACTAAAGTAATCTTTATTCGATCCAATTCCATACATAACATATGAAGGCACTTTGTCTGATCACTGTAAAGCCAGGTAAAGTAGATCAAGTAATAGATATTCTCAAGAAAAAACGTAAAATTGTAAAAAATGTGATGATTGTGACTGGTAGGGCAGATATTGCTGCAGTATTATATGGTAATATTGATGAAATAAACAACATCGTGATAGATTTTAAAAAAATTAAAGAAATTGTAACAACTGAGACATTGATTGAAGTGGAGGTAAACATGGGATGGTAAGAGCAATTGTATTAGTAAAATCTCCTAAAAAATTAATTGCTGCAAGACTACGTAAGATAAATGCGGTTTCAGATTCATTTCCAACTAGTGGCCAATTTGATGCTGTAGCTATTATTGAGGTAAAAGATCTAGGAAAAATTAAAGAAATTACAAATCAAATTCAAAAAATTAACGGTGTTGAAAGAACAGAAACTATGGTAGAAGTTCAATGACAAAGAATTTAACATACTTTGGAGTAGACAAACAGTGAATATTAAAAAAGTTGGAAATGTCATACTAGCGGTCAAAGATCTTGACAAATCTTTGGCATTTTATCACGATCTTATTGGACTTCCAATAAAAAGACAAAGACGATCTTGGGTAGATTTGGGAACATCTGGAGCATTATTGAGTCTACATCCTGCATCATTAACTGCTCAACATATTGGAAGTTCTATTGAAAATGGAATTACAATAGGATTTTTGGTAGGTGATGTAACATCTGCAGTTGAAGAATTAAAATCAAAAGGAGTAAAAATTTATCGAGATATTGTAGATCGAGATGCAGGTAAAAATGCAGTTATTTTAGATCCTGATGATTATCTAATTTCATTATTTGAGCCAAACTTTGATGATAAAACCGAACAAACAAGTGGATATCATGGATTTACTCCAGCTTAAATTATCTTTTTGATATAATCAATTATTTTGTTGATGTTCTTTTCCTTTTTATCAATTGAAATATAGTAAGTCATTTCATTTTTTTGGAAAATTATAATAGATACTTTTTGGTGTTGTAATATCACATAATCTAACTTTCCCACAGCACTAACTGTATCTCGTCGTAATGTCATTAGTGTTGAAATTATGAAAAATTCATTTTTAACTTGTTCTGACTTTAGCAATGGTTTTACGTTAGGCCTAACAATTCCAGTCAACGTTCTTCCGTAAGCGTTTACTATTCCGACATATCTTATGCTATTTGATAACTGGAGAATCTTTTGACATTTTTTTCTATAATTGATTATTTTGTCTTTCCAAATTTCAGCAGGGGTCTTTACCATAATCAAAATTAAATTTGAAATTATTAAACGTATTCTATTATGACATATCTGTTAGAAAATTAAATTAAAAATTCACAATGAAAATATCTATTAATTTATTATTTTATAGATACTGCCCCATAATTAATTGTCTTTGAAATTTTTTCTCCTGTAGCATCATATCCCTCTATATGCATTTTCATCAGATATTTTCCAACTGGAATAACTCCAACTGATCCTGTTGTGGCAGGAGGATTTTTTGCTGATGAAAATGTAAGGTTCATACTTGTTAGAGCAGGGAACGCTATGCTATCTTGAATAGATGTGACGTTTGTGCTATTTGCTTGTAAGATTAACGCTGCATATGTGTTTGAGCTATACATGTCATCGAATATCAATCTGGTTTTATCAAAAGTAATCCACATTGTTTCAGGACCCGAATTATATACTCTAAATGTACTAGACTGAGTTCCAGTCAGTGTAATATAGGATTGAAATGTATTTCCAAAATTAGGTGTCTGTAAAAAGGAGTTTCTTGGATTTGTGGTTAGGGAGGTATCATCCACTCTCATATTCATGCCTAGTCCTGATTGAAATTTCATATCAAAAACAAGTCTTTCAGAATCTGTAAAATTTTTCCAGCCGTTTATCGATTTTGAGTAATTATAACTATTCAAAAATAATCCATTCTTCTTTCCATCTAAAAATTTTAATGGAAAATTCAAATCTGTTGCAATATTTGATGTGGTGACTCCATTCTGATTCGTTTTATTCATGTAAAACGTAACTTTATGCGCTGCAATACCATAATTGGTATTTTTTAAATCTGTAATCTCCCCCGAAGTTAATGAATAATCATCCCAATGTAAAACATCATCAATAACTCCATTAAAACCCAAATTTGCATTAGTGTTTTTTGCTCCAATGAATATGTCATCCACATTGATATCGCCATCACCATCTCCAACATTACTTGTGTGGATTAGTGTTGCATTGATGTATAATTGACATGATTGATCAGTAGGTCTTACTGCTACAACATGTTGCCATTTGTTATTTTCATAATCAAACCCACTTGTCACACATTTTGTGGGAGTTTTATTTTTTTGAGTTAAAAATTCAAAAAATACATTGTGATTTGCATCTATTCCAATTTCATAATATTCATCATCATTGTTTTGTGTGGCACGATAAAGAATTTGTTTAGTATTGATTCCATTTATTGCTTTGAACCATAATGATGTGGTGTCAGGAGATCTTTTGACATCATTTGCTGATTGTTTATTGATTCGAATATAATCACTACCATCAAAACTAAATGCCCCTGAACTATGAGGTCCTCCTGTAGATTGAAATGTTGGTCTGTAACTTGATGAGCCTAAAGTATGCCCCGATGTATTTTCAGTAGAATCTTCAGGATTGCCATTTAATTCAAAATGAAGAACCATATTTTTGTCATTATTGTCCATCAAACTATCTGGAAATGGCGTGCTGAAATATGTCAGACTGGCATTCCAGACTCCTGTTGGAATCTTTACCGCGGTACCATTATTTGTAAAAAATTTTGGGTTGGCTGTATTTACTACAATTGTTGCTCCACCAATATCTGGATCACCAGGATACATTTGGTATGCATTATTTGGTGTCAAATCTTGTTCGTTATGAAAAATAAGCAGGTTTTGATTAAGTGGGCTAGATAGATTTGTAGCACTTAGGGCAGTTTGAGATTGTTGAGATAAAAGAACATCTTGTATAGAAACAGTTGCTGATGCAGAGTTTCCAGGATAGCCATTTTCTAGAGACACTGTAAACATTATGTTATCTCCAGTTACCCCGGAAATTTCATAAACCCACATAAAACTTGCTGTATCCCCTTGTCTTAAATTTGAAATTTGACTTGGAAACATTGGAGTTATCAAAGTTTCAACACCTGTACCGCTTCTTTGTGGGGTATTCATAATCGGTTTAATGTTTAGTAATGTATTTTGATTTGTCATATTGTTTGTTACCGTTAACAATAATGTAGTTCTAAATTTATCAGGTACTGATACAGGTAATGCAATTAATTTTAAATCTAATTTTTCTTGATTTGGTGAATTAATTGAAATTTCTTTACTATTTCCTCGCTGAGTAATTAATTTCATAGAATATGCTTGGGAATCAAGTGCATATAGTGGAACATTCTGGCCAATATTTTTAATGGTTTGTTTTGGTGTTATGATTGTATTTAGTGTAAAATTTTGTAATGGCCATGA
>JBHIUL010000089.1:0-5298 GCA_042138315.1 Nitrosarchaeum sp. | reverse complement strand
AGCTTACGAAAATTATGCATTATGAAAAAAGTTAGAGAAAAAGCAAATAATTCAGAAGAAGAGAACAATAAATAATCTCAAAAAATTTGTTTAATACAGTTTAATTATTAAGTTAAAGTAAATATGCACAGATAGTTTGAAAAAGCAGAGTTTTGTTTGGCATCCAAACACACAGATGAAAGAATGGGATTCATTTAATGAAATTGTTAAAGCCAAAGGAATGTGGCTTACAGATTCCAATGGGAATAGACTTTTGGATGGAGTTGCCTCAATGTGGTGTAATGTATGGGGTCATTCAAAACCTGAATTAATTAAGGCCATAATAAAACAAAGTAAAAAACTACAACACTCTTCAATGTTTAATTTAACTAATGAGCCAGCAGAGAAACTTGCAACAGATTTAGTAAAAATATCACCAGGGATGCACCGAGTATTTTATTCAGATAATGGATCATCAGCAATGGAAATTGCAATCAAGTTAGCAATACAATATTGGAACAATATAGGAGAGAAAAAGAAAACAAAGATCATGACGCTAGAAAATGGCTATCATGGAGACACATTTGGGGCAATGGCTGTAGGATATATTCCAGAATTTTTTGGTAAATTCAAAAAACAATTATTTTCAACAATACAAATCCCAGTACCAAACAAATATCGAATTCCAAAAGGACATAATTATTCAGATTATCAAAATTTTTGCTTAGATAAAATTGAAAACATGATTTCCAAAGATGATAAAATTGCAGCATTTGTCATGGAAAGTGGAGCACAAGTTGCAGGAGGAGTGATTATTTTTCCAAAAGAATTTCAAAGTAAAATAAACAAAATATGTAAAAAAAATGGAGTGTTGTTAGTTTTAGATGAAATAGCAACAGGTTTTGGAAGATTAGGATCCATGCTACAATATACAGAACAAAAAAGTATTCCAGACATTGTATCTTATGGAAAAATGTTAACTGGAGGGTATCTAACAATGGCTGCAACATTAACTAATAAAAAAATTTATGATTCATTTCTAGGCGAATTTAATGAGTGGAAGCATCTTTTTCATGGACATACATACACAGGAAATTCATTAGCTGCTGCAGTAGCAAATGAAAATCTAAAATTATATCAAAAGAACAATCTGATTAAAAAGATACAAAAAACATCAAAAGTTTTTGAAGAGTATTATGACAAAATAATGCAATTAGACACTGTGGGGGATATCAGGCACAAAGGAATGCTCATGGGCATAGAATTGGTTAAAGATAAAAAAAATAAAACACCAATACAAACGAAAAAATCCATAAACAAAATTTTCTTTGAGGAGGGAAAAAAACACGGGATCTATCTTCGAACATTAGGAAATATTGTGATGTTAGTACCGCCATTAGCAATAACCGAAGGAGAATTAGATTTGTTACTAAATAAAACCATAGATACCATCAAATCAGCACAAAGTCAAATAGTGTAAATGGGAATGAACTCATCTAATTCTTTAACTAAATATCAAAAAATAGCATTATTTTTTATAAAATATGAAAAATTACGCATGCAAAATATAGCACAGACTACTAATCCTTTTTAATAGAATTTTATTCAAAATCAACATGGATGAAACATCAGAATTTATTAAAAAATGTCAAGAAAATATATTTTCAGGAATTGGCATATCTGCGGATGATGCAGAAAAACTGTTTAACATTTCAGATGATCATATCAAAGAATTAGCCAAAGCTGCAAATCAAATTACACGTGATTTTAATGGAAACAAAGTAGATGTTGAACAATTAAACAATATTAAAAAAAATGCATGCAGTGAGGATTGCTCGTTTTGTGGACAATCTGCATTTTTTGATACAGGTATTGAAACATATCAACTACCAACAGCTGAAGAAGTTGTAATTAAAGCAAGTAAAGCAAAAAAAGAAGGTGCAGAATCATATTGTCTAGTTGCAGCATGGAGAGAACCATCTACAAGAGATTTTGAGAAAGTTTGTAATATAATTAGAGAGATAAATAATAAAGTTGGGATCAATGTAGAGTGTAGTTTAGGATTTCTTACAACAGAGCAAGCAAAAAAACTCAAAGAACTTAATGTGAAAAGATATAATCATAATTTAGAAACTTCAAAATCAAAATTTTCAGAGATTTGTACTACGCATACATATGATGACAGATTAAAAACACTGCAAATTGCACGAAATGCAGGATTAGAATTGTGTACTGGTGGGATTATTGGGTTAGGTGAAACAAGAAAGCAAAGATTAGAATTAGCATTAGAATTAGCAACACTTTATCCAGAAGAAGTTACTATAAACATACTCGTTCCGGTTCCTGGAACACCTCTAGAATTACAAACAAAATTAGAAAAATCAGAAATTGTAAGAATGTTTTCAGTGATTAGGTTTCTACTACCAGAATCTGTAATAAAAATTTCTGGAGGTAGAGAAACGAATCTTGATGATTCTGGTGAAGAACTATTACAAAGTGGTGCAAACGGCATAATTACATCAGGATATCTCACAATGGGAGGAAATGACTCTGAAAAAGACTTTAAGATGATAAAAAAGATAGGGTTGGAAGCTTAAAACAGAAAAAAGCAGCTAAAAATTTACAACATAAGAAAAGAATTTACGCATGACTAATTTCAATTTAGTATAGTTGAAACATAAATTAGGATTTATTGATAGAGAGTTAGAACAATTAAAACAGAAAAATCTCTATAGAAAATTAAAATATGGTAGATCCAATCAAGAAAGCATTACAATTAATGGAAAAAAATTACTAAATCTTTGCTCAAATGATTATTTGGGGATACCAGTAACAACATTAAAAATAAAACAATTACAATCAAGTTCCAGATTAGTTTCAGGAAATGATGAATCATATAAAAAACTAGAAGAAAAGCTTGCAAAGCACAAATCCCATCAAAATAGTTTGATTTACCCTACTGGATATATGGCAAATCTAGGATCAATTACAGCGTTGGTGAAAAAAGGGGACATAGTATTAAGTGATGAATTCAACCATGCAAGCATAATTGAGTCATGTAAGCTATCAGGTGCAAAAATTTTAGTTTACAAACATAATGATATGAATGATTTAAACAAAAAAATCAAGGAAAATGGGAAAAACAAATTCATCATAACCGAAGGTGTATTTAGCATGGATGGTGATTTTTCAAAATTAAATGAAATTACAGATATTGCAGAAAAATCAAATGCCATCACCATAGTAGATGATGCACATGGAGATTTTGTAGTTGGCAAAGATGGAAAAGGGACTCCAAACTACTTTAATGTTACAAAAAAAATTGATTTGTACGTCAGTAGTTTAAGTAAAGGTTTAGGTTCATTCGGAGGATATGTTTCATCACAAAACAATGTAATAGATTTATGCATAAATAAATCAAAATCATTTATCTATACCTCTGCCCTTCCATCTTTTTTAGTAGATTATTCACTAAAAAGATTTGAAACAAATAGAGAAAAACAAAGAAAAAAACTAGAATCCAATACAAAAGAACTTGCTAAAGGATTAATGCAAATAGGCTATCAAATTGATTCAAAAACACACATAATTCCAATCATTATTGGTAATGAAAAAACAGCTATGAATTTTGGAGAATTTCTTTTTAAAAATGGCATATTCGTTCAACCGATAAGATATCCAACAGTGCCTAAAAACAAAGCAAGATTAAGAATATCAGTAACAGCATGGTTATCAAAAAAAGATATCAGCACAACATTATCAATTTTTGAGCAAGCCTCAAAAAAAATTCCATTACAACATAACTAGTACATATAAGTCAGAATAAATTCATAACATAAGGAAAGAGTAAAACAAGAATGATTAAAAAAATAAATAATAAAATCATATTTGTCAGTATAATTTTTACACTTGTTACACTTTACACAATAAACAATATCGTAGATAATGATTTTTTCATAAAAAATATTTCATTACCAATATACACTGTAATTCCAGGAATTCTTGTAATTTTATCAATTTTAGCATTGTCAAAGGCAGATAAAATACAAGAGATTCCAAAAAAATCATTATTGTTTTTGACTATATCATTTAGTTTATGGTTTGCAGCTGAGCAAACATGGAATTTATACGAACATGTTTTAGAAATAGACCCATATCCTTCAATTGCAGACTTATTCTATATCTCTGCACCAATTTTTATGGTCATATCGATATTGTTATTTTTACATCCATTACAAAATAAAATTAAAAAAACAACAATAATTATTGCTAGTGTAATATCAATAGCACTGTTAATTCCAATAATGGTTTTAACATATCAAGCAAATTCAGATACTGAGTTTATTGAAATAGTAATTGCAGAGATCTATCCAATTGTAGACACAGTATTGTTAATTCCTGTAATAATTGCAATTTCTATTTCATTAAAAAACATAAAAAATTCATTTTGGATAATGTTGATGATTGGAATTGTTATTTTTATAGCAGCTGATCACATATTTTTAATTCTAATAGTTTATGATGGATATTATGAAGGCAACCCAGTAGATATTTTATGGTTGACCAGTTATGTCGTATGGATTTTTGCAATGAATAATTTGATTCAAAAATCCAAAGAAAATAAACAAACAAAAGCAATAAACAGTTACGAAAAACTTCAAGCAGGAAAAATAAACCGACATGGAATCAACATAATATTGCTTCTCATTATTAGTACAACAATAATAATTTTAATTGCATTAAATTATTTTTGGATATTAGATACAGACACTAATTTCATGTTATTTTTTTCACTAGTATTAATAACAACAATGACCATTTTTTCAGCTATGATAGCAATGTTAAATTCAAAATTAACCAAAGCTAATGAAATGAAATCAATTAAAATCAATGAACTATCAAATGAATTAATTAAAAAAGAAAGATTGTCTGCAATAGGAGAGCTTGCAGCACGGTTATCTCATGATTTGAGAAACCCATTAAGTGTGATTAAAAGTTCTATAGAACTTATAACATTACGAAACGCGGATAAATTATCAACATCAGACAAAGAAGCAATTCAACGAGTAGATAATGCAATATCTCGAATGACTAATCAAATAAAAGATGTGCTTAATTATGTAAAACAGACGCCTGTAGAAAAAAAAGAAATTTCAATTACAAGTTGTATTAAAAGTTCAATAGATGAAATACAAATACCAACAAAAATTGATATAAGATTGCCTGAAAATCATACACAAGTTTTTGCAGATGAAATCAAATTAGAAATAGTTTTTTCAAATTTATTAAGAAATGCAATTGATGCTATAGGAAACAACA
>JBHIUL010000088.1:0-5396 GCA_042138315.1 Nitrosarchaeum sp. | reverse complement strand
TAACATTGTTAAGGCCTTATCTAAATTATTTCAAAAATGCTAGTGCTTTAACAATATCTGTTTTACTGATTATTCCCATAATGTTTCCATGACCTGATAAAACGGCAGCACCGTTGATATTTTTCTCCAGTAACAATTTGCCTACTTTTGCCAAATCTTCATCATAATCTACTGAAACAATATCTTTACTCATTATGTCATTGACTTTGACACTTCCTCCAAATCCAGATTCAGAAATGAATCCTTTTCTTGGAAATATTACCGAGATTACTGGATCAGTGTTATCAAGAATGTCTTCATATTTTCCTTGTTTTAGTGCCAGTTCAAATAAATCTCTAAATGTAACTATTCCTATAGGTGTTTCATCATGATTTCGAAGTATTATCCGTGATATTTTTTCATTAATCATTTTCTGCACTACCTGATATAGAGGGGTATCGGAGTATTGCCATGCATAATAAGGAGACATGTACTCTCCAACTATCTTTTCACCAGAATGTGTTTTTGTGAAATATCTTACAAGATCTGTTTTTGTTATTATTCCAATAACATCATCCTTTGATTTTACTGCCAATGACCCAATTGATTTTTTTAGCATTATCTCAGCACATTTCGCAAGACTTGTATTTTCATCAACAGATATTATTTTTTTAACAATTTCAGATAGTGGAATCTCATCTATTTTTCTTTCTGTTTTATCCGTTAGAAGAAAAAACCCTAAATCTTTTTCAGTTACAAGACCTGTGATTTTATCATTTTCAGTTACTAAAATTCTACTTTTTTTCTCATCAATGATTTTTTTTAAAACATCAGCTAAACTTGATTCATATTTTATTGTTCTTGGTGTATTTTTATAGTCATTTGCATCTTTCATGACTTTACAGAGATCATTGTGGATAAAAAACACAAGGCAATTATCATCTATGAAAATCAAATACTGTTAATTTATTGAGTATATGGAAATATTTGAAATATTGGATATATCAAAGTAGATTGGGTAGATTAACTCTCTTTTATTTGATTCTAAGGAGGAATTAAAGAAAATGAGAGTAAACAAAGATAATTAATCACAAATTAATCACACAAATTAGGTATTTTAAAAAAATGAAAAAAATTGAAATCAACAAAATTTACAACATGAACTGCATTGAAGGCATGAAATCAATCCCTAAAAATAAAATTGATTTAATTATCACTGATCCACCATTTGCCATAAATTTCAAGGCTACAAAGGCAAACTATAATCGAATTTCTTCTAGGGTAATGCAAGGATATAATGAAATAAAATCTGCAGATTACTATGAATTTACATTAAACTGGATGAGCGAAGCATTTCGTATTCTTAAAGATTCTGGAAGCATGTATGTTTTTTCAGGTTGGAATAATCTCAAGGATATTCTAAAAGCACTAGATGATGCTGGCTTTATCACAATAAATCATATTATATGGAAATATCAGTTTGGTGTTGTAACAAAAAGAAAGTTTGTTACTTCACACTATCACTGTCTTTATGTTTGCAAAAATGACACGCAAAGAAAATTTTTTCCATTTTCTAGATTTGAAAAAAATTCTAAAACAAGTGAAGGACGCAGCTTACATTATAAAGACAAAGAAGACGTTTGGGAAATCAAACGAGAGTATTGGACTGGTGATGAAAAAACTCCAACAAAACTTCCTGCAGAACTAATTGAAAAATTATTAAGCTATTCTAGTGAAAAAAATGATGTTGTTTTGGATCCATTTTTAGGTTCAGGACAAGTTGCAGTGGTTAGCAAATCCATGAATAGAAAATACATGGGATTTGAAATTGTACCTCAATATTACAAATTTGCCAAAAAAAGACTAGACAAAAATCTCTACAGAATTAAAACTGAATAATTCTATGCTTTATCTTTTGATTCATCCGTATTTTTTTGCCCCATCTTTGAAGCAATTATTCGTCTAAGATCATCGTCTGATTTTTCTGTTGTTCTTATTCCAAGTGATTTTGCAATAGATTCTAGTTTTTGTCTTTCAGTTTCTAAAGGACCATCTATGCCTATCTCTGTATTTGAAATGCCTTTCATTTGAGTCTGAACTTCACTTTTTGCTTTATTGAATTCAGCAGCTATTTTTCCAAATTTCTTTGCAGCGCTAGGAAGCTGCTTAGTTCCTAAAATCAGTACCAGTGCAACAAAAATTATGATTATCCATTCATTTCCTAAAATGTCCAATGAATAACCAAACATAGTGTAAAATTCACTTGTTTGAAATTAAATGTAATGTTTTTGAAATTTTGCCTACCTGATTCTATGTTCATTTCTGAAACTCAACTTCGAGAATATCCCTATCGTTTTAAAAAACATCTTTTTTGTTAATGGTTATGAAAAAGATTGAAGTAATTATTCGACCTGAGCTCAAAGACAAAACTGTAAAAGCAATTAAAAAAATTGGCGTTGGCGGAATAACTACATTTCATGTGCAAGGTCAAGGGTCTGACGATCCTCCGTTAGTAGGACAATATTTCTCTAAAGATATGATTGTCTGCGTTATTGATGATCCTAAATTAGATGAAATCTTGAGTGCAATTGCAAATGTTGCATGTACTGGAGCAAAAGGTGATGGTAAAGTCTTTGTTACTACAGTAGATGATGCACTAGACATTTGTACAAAAAAACGTGGAACTACATCCATCTAATTTATCTAAATATTCTCTATTTTGTTTGGCTCTAACTTTTTTCTATATCTAAGAGCTAAAATTGTAACTCCTATTCCAATTACACAAAATACCAAATATGGGGATTGATTTCCAAATGCTTGCGCTATTGGTCCTCCTAATGTAGGTCCTATTGCCCAACCAATTCCAAAGACTGTCTCGTATGCCCCAATTATTTTTCCAGATATTTTTTTACTGGTTTTACTCAAAATTATCTCCAGAGTCAAAGGGAAAAATATGCTAAATCCAAATCCCATCAACACAAGAGCTACTGCAAAAATTATACTTGAATCAGAGACTGCAGAAATTGCTAATCCAACTGTTACAGCTATTGTAGCTGCAATCAGTGTTTGACTGGTTCTTTTTGCAAACTTGCCTGCCAATGCAAGTGATATCACTCTGGAAATTCCAAAAGCAAAATACAACAACAAAATATCTGTATCTGACATTCCTCTGTCGTTTAAGAAAGCAGGATAAATTGATAGAATAATTCCAAATGATGATGTGCAAAAAATTAGCAATATTATCACCTCTGGAAATCTTTTCATCTCTTTGACTGATGAAAATGAAAATCGTTCCTGGTGAACCGTTACTCCTCTTCTGGAAATCAATAGAGCAAAGATTATGCCACCAGCTAAAATGAATGCAGTTATCTGAAATAGAATTCTATATGTGATATCTAGACTTTCAATAAATACAGTTCCTAATAATGGGCCAATCATAAATCCCATCACAAAAAACATTGTAAACCACGAGATGTTTCTGACTCGTGACTGTTCACTGCTTTCTTTTGAGATAATTGATTGACATGGTGGCCAGAAAAACGCGTGAGCTATTCCAGTCATTATTCTATATCCCATTATCTCTGGGACTGTTTGTGCAATTGATAGAAGATAGATTGATGCTGAATTTATTGCTGCACCGATTGCTAGAATGTATCCGTTGTTGAATCTGTCTAAAAGAATTCCTACAAATATTGGAATGAACATGTATGGAATAAAATTTGCTAATCCGATAAAACCAAGTTCAGAATAAGATGCGCCGATAATATTTTTTGCAAATACTGGCAGTATTGGACCGTGCAATCCATACGAAATGCCTATGATTAAGCCCGTGATGTTTACAAGTACTAGTACTTTGTTCATTTGTATGCGGCAACCATTATTGCTCCGCCCATAAGATCTTTCTCAAACTCTACTCTGGAAAATTTTTCTAGCAATAGTTTTTCTAGCTTTTTGTTCTGTGGCCATCTTTTGTATGTGCCATAAAGCGTGCCAAATTTCAAACCTAGCCTGCCTCCTGCAATCAATGCAAGTATTGGCAGAATAAATTTTAGATAAAATGAAACTCCTAATCTGATAATTAATTCATCTGGTTTTCCCAGATCAACGATTACAAATCTGCCATCTTTTTTTAGAACTCTGTGAATTTCTGAGATTGCAATTCTCAAATTAATTGCATCTCTAAGTGAATAGCCACACAAAACTGCATCAAACTCTTCGTTCTTAAATGGAATGTGTTCGAAGACACCATTGACCAAGTCAGGTGTTTTTTCAAAATGTGTGCCAGTATTTTTTAGCATTGGTACAAGAGGATCATAAAGTGTAATTGAAATTTTTCCATCACATAATTTTGATGCAGTCTTTGACATGTTTCCAAAACCAGAACCTGCATCAAGAATTTTATTTCCTGGCAATACTCTTCCTGATATTCCTCTGTTTCTGTGCTTGACGTCTTTGCCAAGTGAGATGTATGAATTTACCTTGTCATAAACTGGTATGATTTCACGAAGTACTTCGATGACTTCTCCCCAATAACTTCCTAATCCCATACTTATCGTCACTATTGACTAGTTTGAATAGTTTTCAAATCTAAATTTCTACTTAGGCTGTTGTGAATTTAGATGCGTTTTTAGAATAATTTTGTAAATCTGACTCTGATACTTTTTCAAATATCTTTTTAGCTGTAGTGATTCTGGCCATCTTGATATGGTTTAATCCTTCTTTTTGTTCTGTTTTTAGATTTATTGATGCAATAGCTAGTGCTGCAGCATCACTCAAACTCATATCTGCATTGTAATGTTTTTCCAAAAATGCATTTACTTCATCAGAACCTGCACCAATTGCAATTGCTGCATACTGGACATAAGTTCCACTAGGATCTGTTACATAGATTGATTCTCCTTTTTGATCAACTCCTGCTATTATCAGAGCAACTCCGTTAGGACGTACTCCTGAATATTGTGTAAATTGATGAGACTGATCTGCTAAATGTTTTGCAACTGTTGCAACTTCGACTGATTCGTCATATGTCATTTTATTTCCTTGTGAGAAGAATCTTGCATTATCTACTTGGACACGAGCATCTGGAATGTATCCTGCTGCTGCTACTCCAATATGATAATCTACTTGAAAAATTTTCTGTGTAATATTTGATGTTTGTAGTGCTCTTGGCTTTTCTTCTACTGCCATGACTACTCCTTCTTTACTTCTAATTCCTACAGCTAGTGTACCTCTTTTTACTGTCTCAATGGCGTATTCGACTTGGTAAATTCTACCATCAGGTGAATACATTGTAGGGGTCATGTCGTACCCACGTGATGCCATCATAATACGACAAGTTCTTCCTAAGTCAATTTAAGGGTAATTGTCCTTCGATGATCTGTACTGAATCTGGGTTAGATCTGGAAATAGTCTTTTAA
>JBHIUL010000087.1:0-5420 GCA_042138315.1 Nitrosarchaeum sp. | reverse complement strand
TTGAAATTGAAGGAATATTATTCCAACCGATTCCAACAGAAAAAGTTTCATTCGAGGTTATAGTTGGTGAATCAGATGTCAAAGTTCCTGAAACTCCAGTACAGACTAAAGACACTAATGGTGGCGGTTGCTTAATTGCAACTGCAGCATTTGGTTCTGAACTTGCGCCTCAAGTACAACAATTAAGAGAGCTGCGAGATAACACTATTCTTACAACACAGTCAGGAGCTGCATTTATGACCGGATTTAATCAATTATACTATTCATTCTCACCAACAATTGCAGATATAGAAAGAGAGCAACCAATTTTCAAAGAAGCTGTAAAACTAACACTAACACCAATGTTGACCTCATTATCATTACTAAACTATGTTGATATTGATTCAGAACAAGAGATGTTAGGTTATGGAATTTCATTAATTTTGCTAAATATTGGAATGTATGTAGGAATTCCTGTATTTGGGATTTTAAAATTATATCAATTTAAAAGAAAATAGAAATCACCCTTAGAATTTCTAGTCAGGTTTTTATTTGTCTGACTAAGTATCACAGTCAATGAAGACTAAAGCTATAAGCTCTTTCTTCGTATTATTTGCTATTGTGGCAGGATTAGTTGCAACAACACCAGCTGCATTTGCAGATCATAGCGAAGTAACAGTTGTTCCAGCACCAGGATCTGGCGCACCAGGTTGTGAAGACACTGCAGAAGGATGTTATCTTCCAAAAGAAGCAACAGTAGATGTAGGTGGAAAAGTAATATTTTCTAATACAGATACTGCAGCACATACATTCACAGCAGGTAGTGCAGTTGATGGCCCATCAGGATTATTTGACTCCAGCTTGGCAATTGCTGGAAGTTCATTTGAATGGACACCAACAGCTGTAGGCAATGTTCCATACTATTGTATGGTTCATCCATGGATGACAGGAGTGATTGTGGTACAAGCAGTAGGAGCAGAAAAAGAAATGCATGAAGGCGAACAGACAGATGGGATGACAGACAAAGGTGCTGCATCTTCAACTGGAATGTTATCTGATGGCACAAAAGTTTCAGTTTGGGCTTCCGCACCAACAAAAGGTGAAAAAATGAAGATCTCAATTGAATTTGCCAACAAAGAACACGTCAATCATGATATCAAAGTAACCCAAAGTGGTAATGAAGTGCTAAACGATATGGGAGCACATCATCATGATGGAAAAGGCATGCATGAAACAGCACCACTTAGTTCATCAGATCCAGTAGAGATCACCGTTACCTTCCAAGGTTATGGAGTAAATGATCCAAAAACAGGACCTATTGGTGAACAAGTAGTATTCTCAAACATTGTTCCAGAATTTGGAACAGTTGCAATGATGATACTCGCTGTTGCAATCATAAGCATTGTTGCCGTTACTGCAAAATCTAAAGTGATTCCAAGACTTTAGGAATTAACTTTTTTCTATTTTCTTTTTATTAATGCAATTATCGCCAAGATAATTGCTGCTGCGGCAATAGACAAGCTAAAAATTGCAAAGTCGTATGATGCACCACTATTAGTATCAGTTACTGAACCTTCTTTCATAGAAGAAACTTCTCTTTGTAATGAAGAAATTGCATTTTTTAGTGCAGTTATGTCTTGATTTGATGATGCACCGCTAGGAGGAAAATCCAAGACGGCTGTACTTTCTACATCCTCAATTGGTATTTGCACATTTATTGGAACTCCATTAATTTCCCCTTTCAAGTCCATGATGTAAGTTCCAGTTTTTGTTGGAATTATAGGTGAAAAATAGTATCCTAATTTTGGATCTGAACTAATATCAATTTTTTTAGAAGCACCGCCAAATAATATTGTGGCTTCTAGGTTTTTGAACGCATTTGTAACTCCTTTGTATAGATTAGGATTATCTCCAGGTTCAGTTATTTTAAAAACAAGATCATTTCTTATTCCCACTATAGGTGGTTCTAATCCCCAGCCTACTTCAATTTTGTATGGTTCTACCTCAACTGTTGTGTGTGCAAAAGAGGGAATCACAAAACCAACGGAAAAAAGCAATGCAATTAATCCAAAAGTAGCAATATTCATGACTGTATTTCATGATGGCATGTTATTATCTTTACGTGAATTGGTACAAATTTCGAATTAAACGAAAACTGTTTAAATTATCAAAGATAGCCTGAAAAGCAAATGAGAAAAAAACTAATTATTTTATTATTCATATTAACAATATCTATTCCATATGCTGCTGCTCATCCATTTACTAGTGAAACTAATCCAAGTTCATCAACAAATGCACCAATAGGAATAACGAAAGTTATTGTTCATTTTTCAGAACCGATTGATATTGAGTTTAGTTCTCTCAGAGTATTTGATAGTAATGGAGATCAAATAGATAACAAAGATTCAAAATATTTTGACGGTAAGAATTCCCTGATTGTAACTACACCACCATTAGAAGAGGGAATCTACACGGTATCTAGTAAAGTACTATCAAAAGTTGATGGTCATTTGGTTCCGGATTCATTTATTTTTGCAGTAGGAGATGTTAAAATCAATATTGAATCAGGTCACAACAAAAATATTTCAGAGTTAGTGTTTTTACCTGAAGCTGGAGCAAAATTTCCAGGACTTGTTGGTCAAACTATTGTTTTAGGTGCCATAATTGCATCAATACTAGTTTGGGGAACTCAAAATAAACAACTCATTAGAAAAGAGTTAGACAAACTAGAATATTTCCACCATGGAAAATTTATGACACTTACAGGAATTGGATTAGTGCTAGTTTTTGCATCAGATATTTTGGTATTAGCAATACAAACTATAAGATTAGAAACTTCAGTTATTGAAGTAATTAAAACTGATTTTGGAAATATTTGGGTAATTAGAATGGCAATTACAATAATTCTTCTAGGCTTATGGTTTGGAATGGATAGAAAAAAGAATTTATCAATAAAAAATAAAATTCCAATGCTTATCGCGGCACTGATATTAATTGGAACTTCAAGTATGATAGGACATGGTGCAGCAAGTGGTGAAACACCTGCAGTTATTTTAGATTATATCCATAATTTTGTGGCTGCAGTTTGGATTGGAGGCATTATTTACTTTGTACTTACACTATTACCAACATTATCACAATTAGAAGAAACAAAAAGAGAGAAGATGACTCTTGTTTTAATTCCAAGATTTTCAATTTTGTTTATTGTTGCAGTAGGAATTGTAATAATAACAGGACCAACATTAATGTGGTTTTTGGAGAGTGATGTAAATTTGATCACTGAATCAACATATGGGAAATTGATTCTTGTAAAAATTGTAATTGCCGCAATTTTAGTTGGATTTGGAGGATATTTTCAGTTTAAGATTCAGAAAAAGGCAGAAAAAGATCTAAAGACAAACACGATTGCAATATACAAGAAGCTAAAAAGATCATTGAAATATGATGCAGTGTTAGGAATTATTCTTCTAGGCGTTGTTGCACTTCTTGCAAATGGAACATTGCCTGCAGGAGAGATCAAAGAAGTTGATGCTCAGAAAGTTGCACATGGTTTTAGTTCTATTGAATTTTCAGAGAATACAAAATTTGATATCAAAATATCATCATTTTCTAGTGGCACAAATACAATTCTAGTTAAGATCAGCGATTTTGACAATTTACCGTTACACGATTCAGATCAAATTAAAGTAAAGATCTCCTATCCTGAAAGAAATATTTCTCCAATAGAAATTCCTATGAAAATTATCAAACAGGAAGAAAACAAGCCAATTGAATTTCAAGGAGAA
Organism: Nitrosarchaeum sp.; assembly: GCA_042138315.1. Lineage (GTDB taxonomy): Archaea > Thermoproteota > Nitrososphaeria > Nitrososphaerales > Nitrosopumilaceae > Nitrosarchaeum. The sequence goes on along the minus strand of JBHIUL010000087.1, from coordinate 1,656 downwards.
TTAACTTTTGGATTTTCAGGTAAATGGCAACTAGAAATAGAGAATCTAAGGAAACAAAATGCAAATGAATCAGTTCTCATAAATTTACAAGTAAAACCAAGATTAACAGATCTTAAAACAGAAATTATAGAATATGAATTACCTGAATCCTCAAAACCTCTTTACCCATTATATGATGGAGATAATTCAATTTGGGTAAGTGATCCATCAGCACCTAGATTATGGCAGTTTTCACTGGATACACAAAAATTTACGTCATATTCATTTGATGGATTAACTACTATATTTTTGACTCAAGACAAAGATGGAAAAATTTGGTTTACAGATACACCAAGAAATCAAATCGGATATTTTGATCCTAGTAATAAACAAATTATCACAAAAACTTTACCAAAAATAGCACCTGTAATTAATGAGAACATAGCTACATTCATTCAAGCAGATTTTGATGGAAACATTTGGATTGCAATTACTAACAAAGATGTGATTTTAAAATATCAACCAAAATTAGATTCATTTGAAGAAATCAAGATGCCAGTAAGAGGATCATTACCATTTGCTTTAACAATAGATAACGAAGGAAAAATTTGGTTTACAGAATCAGCTTCAGGTAAGATAGGATTTATCAATCCAAAAAATAATGAGATTTCAGAATTTGCACCAGAAAAACCTCTTGCATCACCAGAGGCTTTAATTTTTGATGATGAAGGGAATTTATGGATTGCAGAACATACAGGAAAGGCAATCACCAAATTCAATCCAATTCTTGAAACATTTGAGAAAATTTCAGTGATAGATCAAGATGCATTGCCATACGGAATGTCATTTGATAAATATGGTAATATATGGATTCCACAGCACGCCATAGATAAGATTGCAGTATATGATCCATATAATAAAAATTTGATGGAGATCACAATTCCTACAGTAACATCATTTGTACAATTTTCAACATCAGATAACAAAGGTAATGTTTGGTTTGTAGAACAACAAGGTAATAAATTATCAATGGTAAAAACTACAGAAATTCCTATAACAATATCAGAAATAGAAAATGAATCCACTCTTCATTTAAAATACACAGAAATTGCATCTCCATTAATTGCAATGGGAATTATTGCAACATCATTATTTTTTGTCAGATCTATAAAAGATAAAAGAAGATTAAATGAATCAATTATGTCTGGATAGCAATCCAGCAGATTTTATTCCTATTGTACATGCAAATATTCCAATAGCAAACAACACAATTGTTCCAGCTGGTGTTATATCAAAAATATAGGAAATTATTATTCCTGCAACTACAGAAAAAATAGAAAAGCTCATTGAAAGTATTGCAGTTTGTTTGAAACCTTTACCATACATAATTGCAGTTACATTTGGAATTACAAACAGTGCAGAAATTAACAAGACACCAACTAACTGTATTGATGTTACAACAGTAATTCCTGCCATAAAGACAATAAGATAATTGATTTTTTCTACTGGAACACCGCTTACTTTAGCTTGTTCTTCGTTAAATGTTGAATAAAGAAGTTGGCGATAAAGTAAAAGAATTACAATTAGAATAACTCCTGTTAATGATAAAATCAGAATTGTGTCATTAACACTTACAAGCAATATACTTCCAAAAAGAAAGCTGAAAATATCAAGAGT
>JBHIUL010000086.1:0-5430 GCA_042138315.1 Nitrosarchaeum sp. | reverse complement strand
ATGACTAATTTGCTAAGCCTTTCAATTCTAGAAAAACTAAAGTAGAAATATTATATTTTTGAAAAATCACCTATGACGGATTCAACCCCTCTCTCTCAATTTGATAAAAATCTTGATTGGCACTTTACTAAATTTTTGATTATTTTTTGGTACCGATCTTTTCCATCATGTTCTTGTTTTTTTATGTTATTTTTCAGCATCTTTTCTGCTTCCTTGAAAAGTGTAAATGTTAAATATTCGACAAAAATCTGTTTCTTCATGAGTAAGCCTGCAGATCTTGGTTCATTAAAAATCGGTTCCTATATTCTCTTACCTGTATCGGATCAACCTGACGGTGAGGCCTGTAGAATTGTAGAATATGATACTTCAAAGCCAGGTAAACACGGTGCAGCAAAGGCCCGAATTGTTGGCGTTGGTGTTTTTGATGGTCAAAAAAGACCCCATGTTGGACCTGTCAGCATGCAAGTCCATATTCCTTTAATTGACAAAAGAGTAGGTCAAGTTATTTCTATCATTGGAGAGACTATCCAACTAATGGATTCAGAAACTTTTGAGACCATTGATGTTACTTTAATTGACGAAGAAATCAATGGGACTATTGCAAATGGTCAAAATGTTGAATATTGGAATGTAATGGGCAGAATTAAAATAATGCGCATTAAAAGCTAATCCAAAAAATCCGATTATATTTTTAATATTAAATTTCTAGAACTAACACATTTCCTTACTAAGTAGAACTATACCCTTATTTTGTATAGTTTTTAATCTAATCTTATAGGGATTTGAATAATACACTTGGAATTGTAATTAATCGTCTTTCCATTGGCTTTCTATTTGCCATCATTTACCAAGTTGTTGTAGCTACTGCTACCTATGTTTTGTCTATTCCATTAACTGGTAATATCTCTGATCTTTTTTTAGGTATAAAAAAAGCTGATTCAGAAGGTATTTTGTTAATTACATGGTGGATTATTTCTACTATAATTATAACAGTTCTTTCTTTACTCATTGTAAAAAACAAGCATTATTTTTCACTTTACAAAAATGAAAAACATATTGACATTCCGCCAAAAATTTCTATAATTACAATTCTTGTCGTTGGTTCAATAATTTCTTTTATGTTTTTTTTGATGGATTCTGTAATTGGTGTTTTTGTTACAACAAATACCGCATCAGATGTTCAAGCAATTTATGCTTCTGCATTAAATGGCAATTTCACTCCGTTATATCTTAGCATATTATTTTCTATTCTTACAGGATTTATTATTGTTGGAGTTTCTTCTAAAACATCTAAGGTTTCTAAAATTGCAAGTGATTTTAAAGTAGATAACATTCCTCATCTTTCAAGATTACTAAGCAAGAAAAAATCCAAACGTGTAACGATGACTGATACCATCGGTCTTCGTCCTGGAGCACTAGTCCATATAGGCGAGAAAAAAGTAGAAAATGTAAGAATAGATTTAATTGAATATGATGAGAAAACCATAGCGGAAATCAAAGACGCTTCAATTGAAACATGTCTAGAATCTAAAAATAAACTCAATATTTCTTGGATAAATATAATTGGAATCCATGATTCTAAAACCATTGAAAAATTTGGTAATGCATTTGGTGTGCATTCTTTACATCAAGCTAACATTATGAATACAGAGTTAAGACCTTCAATTGAAATTCATGAAAACTATATTTTTTTAATGCTAAAAATGCCACACTTTGTCGAAGAATCAGGAAAAATTGAATTAGAACAGATCTCATTTATAATATCTAAACATCATCTTTTAACATTTCAAGAAATAGAAGCCGATTTTTTTGATCAAATTAGAAAACGATTACGTGATAATGTTGGTAGGATCAGGACGGCTCAAACCGATTATCTCGGATATGCTTTACTTGATGCAATCATTGATAGTTATTTCTTGGTTTTAGAGAAAATTAGTGACATATCAGAAAACTTGGAAGATGAATTAATGACTAATCCTTCTACAAATACACTACATACACTGCAACTTTTAAAACGACAAATGATTTTACTTCGAAAATCTGTTTGGCCTGCTAGAGAGGTTTTAGATAATCTGCAACGTAGTCAAACCACTCTGATTTATGATGAAACAAAAACATACTTGCGCGATGTTTACAATCATGTAATTCAAGTAATTGATACAAGTGAAGGTCTAAGAGATGTAGTGGGAAGTTTACTTGACACCTATCTTTCTAGTGTAAGTAATAAAATGAATGAAGTAATGAAAACACTAACTGTAATTGCTAGTATTTTCATTCCAATCACATTCATAGCTGGGGTTTATGGTACGAATTTTGAGTATATTCCTGAATTATCTTGGTATGGGAGTTACTTTGTAATGCTTGGAGCTATGGGTGTTGTAGCCTCTGTTATGTTGATTTGGTTTAAGAAAAAACAGTGGATATGAATTTAATAAACAACATGTCTACAAGAGCATTACATTATAGAAAGTCACTGTGGAAAATATATTGAAAATAGTTAAGTTAAAAATAGAAAAAAAATAAAACTAGTCTAATTTTGCTTTGGCTTTTTTAATTTGTCTCATTTCCTCAGCAAGATGTTTTTTGAGTATCTTTTCATGTTCTTTTTTGTGTGTGCTATATGCACTGTTTAGTGCTTTTCTTGTCGTTGCTTTTTTTAACGCAACATTGAATTTTTTATGTATTGTATTTACTTGTGTTGTATAATTTGCCATGTATGAATTTGAATACCGCCGTACATTAATGTTGTTTTCTTAGTGTATTTTATAATTAAAACATATAATTTATTTGAAATAAAATTTATACGATAATGTTAAACTTAATGTGATCGCTCTTTATGATGATTGAATTTGTTTATGATATACATCTACAATTTTTTCTAAAGGACTATTCCATGATTTCATTATTGATAGGTTCATTTCTAGATAATTTTTTAGAAATTCTTTTGACATTTCTGTTTGTGATAAATGTGATTTGAATAACATGTTTACAAACCCTGCTTGCATTTTTGCAGTACTTTCATCTATGTTTCCAAAGTATTTTTCTTCAGAAATTTTTACAATTTTGAACATTTGTTCAATATACTTGATATATTCACGATGTGAATCTGAAAAACCTTTGATATAAAGTGGTAAAAATGCTTCCCTATTTTCTATGATTTGTTTGACATTTTTCTCAAAAAGATCCGAAAATGTATTGCCTTCTTGATTTTCTATTTTATCCACTTCTATATTTTTAATGTTTGACTCTATATAAAAAGAAAAACTATCTACAGGCACACCATTTTGTGAATGTTTTGACACTTTCTTGAATATGCTCTGAAATTAACTGGTAAAATGAAGTTTGAACACCTTAACCAGGCACACTCAAACTTTCTTTTTTTATTTTTAGATTGTTTATGTTTTCTTTTTTGATTTTTTCAAAGAATTTTTCAATCATTTTTAACCCTGCAACTATTCTTGGTGCATTGATTTCTGCAAACTCTGCTCTTTCTGAATATGTTTTTGGTTTTTGATTCTGGTATTTTTCATATACTTTTGCCCCATCATAATCTACATATGCAAATCTTGCACTGTAATCATTTCTTTCTAAAACCAAACTATCTCCTCCTACTATTGCTGTGTGATATGGATGAACAATCAATGCTTCTGATAGTTTTTGTGACGTTGTAATTTTTGCAGCTTGTAAATCTGTGGCATAATGATTAAAATCTGCTAAAAGATAAAATGTTGCTTCTGGTTTAGTGACTTTTACTCCTTCAATTTCTAGCAATTTATTGTATGTATATTCCCCCATAATTTTATGGATGTTCCTTGTAATCTCAAAATATTCATTCATCTCATTACTGATTTCAAATCCTGGAATTGCTGCATGTTGAATTGGCGTGGATACTGCAGTATATTCTGTTGCAAGTATTTTTTTAAATTGTACCTTAAGATCTACTGCATGTTGTGGAAATATCACATATCCTAATCTATATCCGCCTGCAGCATGCGATTTTGATAATCCGTTTGTAACAAAAGTACCTTCTGGGTAAATCTTTCCCATGCTGACAAATTTTGAAAAATCATATGTTGTTTGAGCATAGATTTCATCAGATATTACTATGATGTCTTGTTCTCTGCATACGTCTGCAATTTCTTCTAACTCTAATCTGTCATAAAGCAAACCTGTAGGATTATGTGGATTGTTCAAAATCAAAATCTTTTGCCTATCATGTAATCTTAGAGATAATCTCTTCAAATCATTTGGAGAAATCTTTCTATTTGCACGAGTTGGTAACATGTGAAAATTTTTCTTTAATAACCTAATTTGAGGGAGATATCCAAGCCAAGCTGGTGTTGGTAAAATAACTGTCCCATGTAAAATTTCAAGTAAATTAAAAATTAACTCTTTTGTACCTGGACCTACGTAAATTCTTCGTGGGTCTACATCGATTCCAAAATAATGTTTATTGTATCTTGATATAGCTTCTCTTAATTCTGGTATGCCTGGAACTGCTGCATATTTTCCCTTACTTGCATTTTTAATCAATGCCTCTTGAATTAATTTGGGTACTGGAAATGGAGATTGGCCAAACGCAAATCCGTAAAATCCAAAATCACATTCAGTATGATGGCAATCAGAATGAAATTCCTGCAAAAATGTATTTAGTTTTAGATTTTCAGGTAATTCTATATCTTCAACTTGTTGATCAATGATAAACTTCATAGTGTGCTATTGCTTATTTTTTTGACTTTTTAACATTTGTTATTTTTATATGATAATTTCTTTTTAGGATAAGGCATACAACAATTCAAAACACATAATGAAATACTGTACTGTGTTTAATACCTCGTGATGACTTTGAACTGCCATACTTTATCTTATCTAACTCCAGTTATACTCCAACATCAAACTCTTTCTTCTATCTCTGTTATGACTATTTTGGAAAGATTGCGTAATAGAGATAGTGAAATGTTTCAACGAATTACAGATGCAGTAAAAACTGATAATACTTCTCTTATCTTGATGCTTGCATCAGAACTAACACAAATACGAATTTTAGAGAGAAATCTATGCATGATTTTAGATTTATTTAAAATGCAACACAATTAGCATACTTCTAAAACATTAATAGAAAAAAGAAAGAGTGGCTGCACTTAATTGAAAAGTGCTGATAACTCTATTGATACATCTATAGGATCAACATCTGTTGGTTCTACTACCTCTCCAATTGGAGTAGTATCTACTTGACCTACTAGTACCAATGGAATTCTGATGTCTGCTTGTTCATTAATGATTGCAGATCTATGAAATGCAAGTGCAAATGAACCTGATTCATCAGCTATTGGTGCAAAGTAACCATTGAGATGGATTACTACAGAATCAAATTGGCTTGTTGTTCCTTTCAGAGAAACATGATTGCCTCTGGCATGTCCTTGAAGATCA
>JBHIUL010000085.1:1650-5431 GCA_042138315.1 Nitrosarchaeum sp. | reverse complement strand
ATGATGAACACTGAAGATGACATGATGAACACTGAAGATGACATGATGAACACTGTACTTCCACCTCTTAAACAAGTCAAAGATGGCACTTTGCCTGCAGATGTGATCTGTAATCAAGGGCTTGAACTTGCTTTTAAGTTAAATGGACAATCCGCATGTGTTAAACCAACGAGTATTCAAAAATTAATTACTCGTGGATGGACTCAATGAGTTATCTGATTTTCATTTTTTAATTTTTTTATTTTATAACTTTTTTTATTATGATGTCTGAATTTATTTAATTATGTTTTTTTGATTACTTTGTTTTACACATTCTATGTCCTTTTGTAGTTCTTTAGGAAGGCCAACCCACCATTTTGTATTGTTTGACATTTCTTATGCTGGAATAATTCTGGTAAGTAATAGATCTGTTGGTTAAATCTGTACAACAACTATATAATAAAATGTGACTAAATTCTCTTCTTTTTCAATTAGTAATACTGTCTCGCTGTTTATACATTATTTTATAATAATCACTTCTGAAAATTGATTAAATTTTTTCATTAATATTTTCAATATTAGTTTGAATTAATATTGTATTTTTGACTGTTGAACATAACATAGAGCTAATCATTAGTTAACATCAATTGCAACACAGTTGATTTATCATTAATAATATATGGTATATTATGAAAGCAAAATTTGCATCCTCCTGTATATCGTGTGGGGATAAAATACAATTAGGTAAGGAAATTGCCAAAAACAAAGATGAGAAGTGGGTTCATAAGCACTGTGTTGATGAATCTGAAGGTCTACCTTAGAAATTAATAAGATCTAATTTTAACTCTCTTTGATCTATTTTTGATTAACCCCATCGATGTTTTTTTCTGGACAATCAGGAAAAATGAAAAAGATGTCATAAATCTTTACACCTCTCTTTCTCCTTTAATGCAACTTACAACTGGTGGCTCAATGCTGAATTTTGGATATTGGATAGAAAATACGGTTGATCCTGTTGACGCTCAAGAAAACCTTTGCTCATATTTTGGTGATCTGGCTGATCTTGAAAATGCAACAACCGCTGTTGATGTTGGGAGTGGATTATCTGCACCTGCAATTTTTTGGAGAAATAAATATGAAAAATTGAATCTATTTTGTGTAAATATTAATTATCGACAATTACTGTTTTCAGGTTCTCAAAGGAATATTGAATTTCTAAACTCTACCTCTACAAAATTACCTTTCTCTGATCATTCCGTAGATCGCGTGTTAGCTTTAGAATCATCTCAACATTTCAAACCTCTAAAAGACTTCATTTCTGAATCTAGACGAATTTTAACACCTAATGGTATGTTGATTCTAGCATTACCTGTAACTCTTCCAAGTGTTTCTTTTCTGAAATTGGGAATTTTAAAATTTACTTGGTCATCAGAACATTATGATCTGAATTATGTACGACAACTTGTAAATTCTGGTGGTTTTATAATACATGAAGAAAAATTAATTGGCAAAAATGTTTACACTCCATTGGCAAATTACTATATTAAAAATCGAAATGAATTAAAACAATCAATTTTAAAAAAATATCCAAAATATGTTGAAAAAATCTTATACTCGTCTATTCTTAAAATGAAAAATGCTTCTGAAGATGAGATTATTGATTATGTTGTTTTAAAATGCAAATTAAACACGAATAATTCCTCTCTCCAATAAATTTTCTGTAGCTTTTATGTATTCTGATTCTGAAATTAAATCATTTGCCCACCATTTTGTAATTGTCTTAAACCATTTTGGCACAACAAATTCACCTGTTACATATTTCTTCTCAAAAACATTGGTCTCTAACAATTCTATTTTTTCCCACTTAATTGTTAAACCTGTTTCATTATAATTATCTGATAACACCAATCCTGTTTTTTTATCAATGATTACAGTATTTTGTTTGGCTGAATCTTGTGCAATCCATACTTGTCGTATTTTTCCATCAAATTCTTGGATTGTATCTCCAGTTATTGATAAATTATCCGTGATCATATCTCCCAAATTAATTGTGGGTAAAAATATGAATTTTTTTATCACGCAACATTTTTTGTCTGCTAGAATTGTTCCATTTTTATCCATTTTTATGTTATCAAATTCTTTTTTGTCTTTTGATTTTTTTTCTGTTTTTATTATGATTTCGTCTTTATTGATAGAATCTACAATGTATTTTTCTGTACTGTATTGACCATATTTGTTAGAATATGAATATTTCATAAAGTCTAATTTTATGATACATAATTTATCCTCATTACAGTTTTTACTATTTTTCAAAGATGGATTGAAAATATTATTTTCTAGCATAGTTCTAATTCCAGTTACAAATAAAACATCTGTTGTTTCCCCATTTGCCCACATTTTTGCATCGTTTTTCATCCACTTTGGAATTGAGTTTGAATTTTTAATGTGCCTCTCTTTGATATATGCTGCATCTCCCAAATATTTTTCAATTTCTGCAATCAAAACAATATCTCTTCCTGGATGAGTACTCTTCCACGCAATATGATTATACAGAATTCCACATGCTCTAAGATTTGGATAATTTGGGTGTTGTTCTGCTAGTGTTTTTTCTCCTATGAAAAGATACTCGTCATAAAAAAACTCACAAAATTTTAAAATATCTTCTGTAGTTTTCACACTGAAATTTGGTTCATGTGCAAATGCATTTGGAATTTCTATCATGCCCACTGTAATTCCTAACATTACTGCTAGGCTAATCCATAGTGCTGTTTTCAATGAGAACTCTTTCTTTTTTTTACTTATTAATTGCTAGTAATAATTCTCTTATCTTAATGACCAGTATGGACTTTTAACTCTGAAGATGATTCCGGTAACTTTGACATATGTGTTCTATATTGGCTAAGTTTTTATTTTTGATATATTCACTGTTTTTTGTTGTCTTCTCAAAATAATATCACCCTCAAACTTTACAATGAAAAATGTACTCAGTTATTGGATGAACCTGAAATTCGATTTGCTGGAATTGTTGATAAACATGGCAAATTAGTTACTGGTGGTTTTAAAGAAGGGCTTGTTCCTTATGAAAATGATGAAACTAAACTTCAATCGTTCTTTGAGTTTGTCTCAAAAGCTTCTATCCGAAAAGAGTTTGATGAAAGTTTAGGTCCTATTAATTACATTGCTGCAAGACGGGACAAAGCAGTTTTGGTAAGCTTTCCATTTCCAATTACACAAATACTCCTTTTGATCTCTGCTGAACCTTCTGTGAACATTGAAAATTTGGCAAAAAAAGTAGTTGAAATTTTTACTAACGTTAATTAGAGTTAGTTCCTTTTCTACGAATTCTTTTAATACCCTCTCTTTTTTATTTGCTTGTTGATTAAGTTCTTCTTACTTTTATTTTCTGTTTTATTTATATCTGGAAATTTTATTTCCGTCTTTGGTTCTGTCCAAAATTTTTCTACTGACAAATCTGTATATCATGAAGGTGATGCTCTCAAAATTATAGGTACTGTGAATTATGACCCTGATATTCCTTCGGTAATCTTACAAATAATCACCCCTGGAGGAACTGGTCTTGCTGGAATTGCTAACACAATCCCAAAACCCAGTGGTTCTTTTTCTACTATATTTCATGTTGGTGGGCCTACATGGTCTGATGATGGTGTTTATACCATTAAAGTGTCATATGGTGGAAATCTTGAAAAAACATTTTCTTATCAAAAATATCCTATCCCTAAAAATGATTCAACTACACCGTCAACTACACCGTCAACTACACCGTCAACTACACCGTCAACTA
>JBHIUL010000085.1:0-1550 GCA_042138315.1 Nitrosarchaeum sp. | reverse complement strand
ATACATTCTGTATTGGGATTTTCCACATATGTTCCAGATTGGATTAAGACATATGCTAAATTATGGGCTACAAATCAAATGCCTGATTCTGAATTTATTACTGGTTTAGATTTTATGTTGAAACACCGTGTTATAGTAATTTCAAATTTACAATACTCTGAACAAAATTCAATATCTGCTGTTCCTAATTGGTTACGAAACACTGCAGGTTGGTGGGTAAACGATTTGATAACGCAACAAGAGTTTGTTAATTCATTACAATATTTAATTGAAGAACAAATTATTGAAATTTCATAACTCTACAGATATTTTTAAACTATGATCAAATAGTTTTAATTTAATGGATTTGTTATACTCTTATGAAAGCTACATTTGGTGCTGGTTGTTTTTGGCATGTTGAAGATCTACTTCGTAAAACTAAAGGGGTAAAATCAACTCAGGTAGGTTACATTGGAGGTAAACTTGCAAACCCTACTTATGAAGAAGTTTGTACTGATGCAACAGGTCATGCTGAAGCAGTCCAAGTTGAATATGACCCAAATGAAATTTCCTATGATGAATTACTTGATGTGTTTTGGAATAACCATGATCCTACTTCGCTAAACCGACAAGGACCTGATGTTGGTAATCAATACCGCTCTGCAATATTTTTTCATGACGAAGAACAAAAAAAAATTGCAGAAAAATCTAAAGATGAATTAGAACAATCAGGAAAATTTCAAAAACATATTGTAACTGAAATTGTCCCAGCCCCTGAATTTTACAAAGCTGAGGAATATCATCAAAAGTACTTTCAAAAACACGGTTTATCTTAAAATCATTTTACAATAAGTACCGGGATTTTTGATGAATGAATCACATAGTTTGAAACACTGCCTAAAAATAGTTCCCTCATTGCACTTCTTCCACGTGAACCCATCACAATTAGACTAAAATTTTCTTTTTTATCATGAGCTAATTTTATGAGATTATATCCAACATCTCCTTGCATTAGTTTTTCTTTAAACGATACCCCATTTTCTGTTGACAATCTCTTGGCATCTGCCATCATTTTTTTCACTTCTTTATCCCACTCTTTATTTACGGTTGCTTTACCTCTAAACTCTGAATGTGATTGTATGTTAATTGAATATGCTCCAATAATTGTGCCTTCAAATTGTTTTGCTATTGAAATGCCCATTTCTAGTGCTCGTATAGAATTTTTTGAACCATCTAATGGAACTAAAATCTTGTTAATTTTTTTATTTATCATGCCTTGTCTTTCGTCTAGATCTTAAAAAACATAATCTTTATTCTCATATTCGTGAAAATTCAAAAAAACAGTAAAAATGACTGATCGGCTCTAGTGACTAAACTTAACTAGCTAAATAATTGACGCTAAATCGGTGCAAGAGCATTTTATTGACGTTGATGGAAATAGGATTCGGTATCTGGATTCTGGTGTTTCTAAAAATAATCTAGTGTTACTACATGGTTTAGGTGCATCTGCTGAAAGATGGTCTAAAGTTATTCCTGATTTTGCAAAACACTATCATGTGATAGTTCCAGAT
>JBHIUL010000084.1:4129-5478 GCA_042138315.1 Nitrosarchaeum sp. | reverse complement strand
TTTACATAATTCTTGTAGTAATTTGGCAGCTAATTGCAATGTCTGATGTGTGGCCCAACAATCTTTTCCCTTCTCCTTATGAAGTAGCTGAAGATTTAGTGTATACTGCATCTGATGGAAGTTTGTTCTATGGAATAGGGACTAGTCTTTTGCGATTACTAGTTGGTTTAACAATTGCTATAGTTGGTGGTCTATTACTTGGAATCTTGATGGCTAGAGTAGAAACTGTGAATCAAACTATTGGTTCATTGGTTTTAGGATTGCAATCTATCCCGTCTGTTGCTTGGGTACCTCTTGCAATACTTTGGTTTGGGTTAACTGATGTTGGAATAATTTTTGTAACTGCACTTAGTTCCATGTTTGCAATAACTATCTCTACATATACTGGAGTCAAAACCATCAATCCGCATTACATTGAAGCTGCACGAAATATGGGTGCAAAAGGGACACAATTAGCCACATATGTCTTAATTCCTGCTGCATTTCCGCATTTAATTTCGGGTTTCAAACAAGGTTGGGCTTTTGCATGGAGAGGTGTTATTGGCGCTGAATTGTTGTTTTCATTTTTAGGGTTAGGATTTTTGCTCAATGTTGGACGTCAATTAAATGACATTTCTCAAGTATTTGCAATAATGTTGATGATTATGCTAATTGGTATAGTTATTGATGGAATAATCTTTAAGAGAATTGAAAATAAAGTTATGTCTAGATGGGGACTTCGTTAAGTTTCTTTTCTGATTTAATTTTTAGCGATACAATAAATGCAATAACAATAACTGCAATTGCAAAATACATCACTGCTACATAATCAAATACATGTGCAACAGTACCTGCAATAACTGGACCTATTACAGTTGCAATTGATATTGTAGAGCTAAATATCCCAGTCGATGTAGAACGTGGATTGTTTTCCATTAGGTGAAAGTTACCCCCAATAAACAAAAATGCCCAAGTTGCTCCAACAAGTGACATAAATGGCATTGCCATCCACCAGTCTGTAATTACTGCCAATCCCACAAACACAAATGCAGTACATCCAATTCCGATTTTGAATTTTGTTACATTTGAAATTTTGATTTTACTTGCCATCAAATTCATCAAAATAAAAGCAGTCAGTGTATTTGCAACATATACAATTGATACTTGATATAGTTCTGCACCTAATTTTTCCATTAACATTATTGGAAAAATAGTCCATACTGCCGCAGCTCCAATGTGTCTTAGTAGTAATGATAAAAAGAGAAATTTATTTTTTGAAATAACTTTCTTTGTTGTTCCTGGTTCTATTTCTTTATCTTGTAATGTGTTTGGCAACTTGATTGTAAATAACAATCCCATCAAAAATGAAG
>JBHIUL010000084.1:0-4029 GCA_042138315.1 Nitrosarchaeum sp. | reverse complement strand
ATTAGAGGCATGAATACAAAAACCATGGAGATTCCTGCATGCTGGAAAAAGGTTGCAAAACGAATGCGATTATTTATTTGAGTATTTTGCATAAATGTACACGCAATTATCTTTACCCTCATTTCAATATACTTGTCATTACCACTATTGCTTGTGGATTTTTTTGAAAAGAGTTAAACTCTGCTTGTGTATTTTGAAATTAAATTGGTAGAAAAAGAATCATTTTTGGATGCATTAAAAAATAGAATCTTGCTTTTTGATGGAGCAATGGGAACTGAAATTCAAAAATATAATCCAAAACCTGAAGATTTTCCAAATAATCAAGACGGTTTTAATGATGGTTTGATAATTACTCATCCTGATTGGATTAAACAAATTCATCGAAATTATTTAGATGCTGGTTCTGATTGTATTGAAACTAATTCTTTTGGGTCAAACAAAATAAAATTAGATGAATATGGTTTTGGTGATCAAACAGTAGATTTTAATAAAAAAATTGCACAGTTAGCAGTTGAAGTTTGTTCAGAATACACTGACAAGCCTCGTTATGTTGTTGGTTCTATGGGGCCCTCTGGTTATCTTCCAAGCTCAAATGATCCTGATTTAGGAAAAAAACCTCTTGCTGAAATTCGAAATGCGTTTGAATTGCAAGCTGAAGGTCTAATTTTAGGTGGAGTTGATGCACTGTTAATTGAAACAAGTCAAGATATTTTGGAAGTGAAACTTGTCATTGAAGCATCACACAATGCCATGAAAAAAACTGGAAAAAAAGTTCCAATCATTGCAAATACAACTTTGGATCAATATGGGAAGATGTTACTTGGAACAAACATTCAAGCTGCATACACAACTGTTTCAGACATGGGAATTGATGTTTTTGGTTTGAATTGCTCTACTGGTCCAATTGAAATGGCTCCAAGTATTGGATGGCTTGATGAGCAAAATGAGCATAATCTATTGGTAGTTCCAAATGCTGGTATGCCTGAAAATCAAGGTGGGCAGGCAGTATACAAGATGACTCCTGAAAAAATGGGTCAAGCATTAGGTGATTTTCTTAAACAATACAAAAAAATTCGTATAATTGGTGGCTGTTGCGGTACAAATCCTGAACATATTGCTGTATTAAGAAAAGTTATTGACGAAAAGGACTACTCTGTCAAGGGTTAAGTATTTAGAAAAACTGAGGAGAATTTAACACGTTGACTATTCCTAGAGTAAGCTCTGCACTAAAAGCAGTTGATTTGAAGCAATTGCCACCACCGCTAATAATTGGAGAACGAATCAACACACAAGGTTCTAGAAAAGCAAAACAGCTTGTACTTAATGATGATTATGATGGATTAATCGATTTAGCAAGAACTCAAGTGGAAGATGGTGCACACTGTCTTGATGTTTGTGTTGCAACTACTGAGAGATCTGATGAACGTGAATTCATGTTAAATCTTGTTAAAAGACTAAGTTTGGAAATTGATGCTCCCCTTGTAATTGATTCTACTGATCCTGATGTAATTCAAGCAAGTGTGGAACAAATTCCTGGAAGACCAATAATTAATTCAATTAATCTGGAAGGAGACGGAAGTAGATTTGAAAAACTTGCACCAATAATGGCAAAATATGGTTTACCTGCAATTGCATTGTGTATTGGACCAAAAGGTATGGCCAAAACTCCTCAAGAAAAAGTTGAAACTGCAGAATTACTTTATGAAACAGGGAAAAAATATGGATTGAAAATTGAACAATTTATTTTTGATGTTTTGACATTTACTCTAGCTACTGGTGAAGATGAATTTCTAAACGCTGGAAAAAATACATTAGAAGGCATTAAACTTGTCAAAGAAAAATTTCCAAACTGCTTTACAACTCTGGGATTAAGTAATATTAGTTTTGGACTGGCTCCATATGCAAGAAAGGTTCTCAACTCTGTATTTTTGTATCATGCAGTAAAATATGGATTGGATACTGCAATTGTAAATGCAAAAGAAATAATTCCTTATGGAGAAATTGATGAAAAAGAAAAAAAACTTGCCGAAGATCTCATTTTTAATACTCATCCAAATGCATTATCTGAATTAATTATTTATTTTGAAAAAGCAGGAAGTAAAAGTGATGATACATCAAAAAAGGTAGATGTAGATCCAACATGGCCACCTGGAAAACGCGCAAACTTTAGAATTCTTAACAGACTAAAAGATGGGCTTGAAAATGATGTTGTTTCAGCTATTGCAGATAAAGTAGGTAAACCTGAAATTATTCAGGACAATGATGGCGTTCTAACTCTAAATGCACCTGCTACAGTTACACATGATGGAGCAATTAGAACACTAAATGAGGATCTGCTTTCTGCAATGAAGGAAGTTGGTGATAAGTTTGGTTCAGGTGAACTGATCTTACCATTTGTTCTAAAATCTGCAGAATGTATGAAGGTTGCAGTGGGAGAATTAGAAAAATATCTGATTAAAGAAGAAGGCACATCTAAAGGAAAATTAGTTCTTGGAACTGTTTATGGTGATGTTCACGATATTGGAAAAAATTTGGTAAAAACTATTTTTCAAAATAATGGTTATACTGTTTATGATATGGGTAAACAAGTACCATTACAAAAATTCTTGGAAAAGATAGATGAAGTAAAACCTGATGCTGTTGGATTGTCTGCACTTTTGGTATCTACATCAAAACAAATGCAATATTTTGTTGAGCATGCGAGAAAAAATAATTTGGATATCCCAATTTTATGTGGTGGGGCTGCAATCAACAGTAATTACATCAACAGAATTGCAAAAGAAGATGGCATTTATGATCCTGGAGTGTTTTATTGTAATACGATGTTTGAAGGTTTGAAGACAATGGATAAGCTGGTTTCACCTGACAAGTCTGAATTTTTATTGCAATGGAAAGAAAAACTTGAAAATTGGAAAGAGCGAACCGTTGCAGTTGTTGATACTTCTAATCTTCCAAAAAGTGACATCAAGCCTGTAACTCCACCAACTCCATCGATAATTGGAGAACCAATTAGGCTGAAATCTGAACAAATTAAAATGGATGAGGTTTGGGAACTGATAGATAAAAAATCATTATTCAAATTATCTTGGGGCTTACGTGGACAAGCTGGTTCTGATCAAATGGCCGAACATGAAACATTGCTAAATGAATGGAAAATTCGAATAATTCGAGAAAAATTATTTGAACCTGAAATTGTTTATGGTTTTTTTAAATGTCACAACAAAGACAACAAGCTAAAAGTTGATAATCCAAATGGCGAAAGTGTTGAATTTGATTTTCCACGCTCCTCTAAATCGAGTCATCTTTGTCTTACTGATTATTTTGGAGATGATGATATTGTTGCATTTCAAGCAGTTACGGTTGGAAACAAAGTTTCAGATATTATAGAAAAATGGAATAAAGAAGACAAGTATACTGATGCATATTATCTGCATGGTTTGGCAGTTGAAGTAGCTGAGGCATTAGCTGAATGGATAAATCGTAAAATAAAATCTGAATTAAAACTTGGAGATAAAGGTGGGTTAAGATATAGTTGGGGATTTCCAAGTTGTCCAGATGTATCACAACATGAGCTTGTTTGGAAGCTTTTACATCCTGAAAAATCTGGAATGACATTAACTGAATCTGGACAAATTATTCCAGAACAATCAACGGCAGCAATTGTAGTGCATCATCCTGAGTCACAATATTTTGTACTTTAGATATTTTTCAACGTCTCTTTTGCAAATGCAAAGTCATTAGGTGATGTAATTAACACATCTCCTGCAATATTGTGAATTTCTTTGATAAACTTACTTGGATTTTCTTTGTAACCTGACCAGTCTAATTGCAAAAATTTTGCTGAATTTTCATTTTTTTCAGTAGGGAGTAAAATACATGGAATGATTCTAAATCCTTCTGGTCTTAATTTTTCTGATATCCTTTGTACTTGTTTTGATGAATGAATTACTTGTGTCATAAAACCATTAGGTGCCGCATTAATTTTTTTTTGAATTTTTTCAAAGCTTGGATTACTTGGTAATGATAGGA
>JBHIUL010000083.1:0-5662 GCA_042138315.1 Nitrosarchaeum sp. | reverse complement strand
TTGGATTTAGACGGGTTAGACGCTGCTGCAAAATTAGTAATTCTTGCAAATTGGGTAATGGATATGAAAGTAACAATGCCAGATATCAATTGTAAAGGAATACGAAACGTAACAACAAGTGATATTAAAAATGCAAGTAAAAACAATTGTGCAGTAAAACTAATTGCATCATGTAACAAAGAGCTTACTGTAGAACCTAAAGAAATATCAGTAGATGATCCTTTGTGTGTAAATGGAACATTAAACGCAATTGCATTCACATCAGAACATTCCGGTACTCAAACAATTATTGGAAAAGGTGCAGGAGGAATGGAAACAGCTAGTTCTATCCTCAGAGACTTGTTAGACATCAGACAAGAGTTAGTAAAAATTTGAAATCTAATCTAATCTCAAAAAGTGAGACAGCATTATTTCTAAAAACAGTCTCAGAAAAATGGGGAATGGAATTTCCAAAAATAAAAAATCTCAAAGTACACCAAATTACAGACGATGCACAAATGATCACAGGTCAAGGAATAAAGATTTTAAAGATTAATGATGAATATCTTCCATTTTTATCAGAAACACAATTACTTGAAAAATTCCCTTATGTTACAGTGGACATGGGGGCAGTAAAATTCATGTGTAAAGGAGCAAATGTGATGAGACCAGGAATTAAAAACCACAGTGAATTTGAAAAAGAAAAAATAGTTTGTATTGTAGAAGAATCAAAACATAAATTTCTTGCAGTTGGAAAAGCACTCATTTCAAGTTCAGAATTAAAAAATATTGAAAAAGGAGAGGTTGTAAAAAATATGCATTACATTTCAGATAAATTTTGGGAAGTTGGAAAAACTATTTACGATTAGATTTTTTCTGTAAATTCTTTTGTACCATCTTTTGTGATAACAAGAATATCCAATCCATCACCGCTTGCAGAATCTCGAAGTGCTGCAGAACGAACTGCTCTTTTTGCCAAATCTATTGCCTCTTCTTGAGTCATGTTTGGTTTGAATTGTGGATCCAATACACCTAATGCCATTTCTCCACCAGTTCCAACAGCAGCATATTCATCTGGAAGAACAGAACCCAATGGATCAAGTGTAAATAAAATTGGTTTGTCAATTACACCGCCAACAATAACTTGAGTCAATAATGGGAAATATCGTCGTTCATACATCATATTAGACATCATTTTTGCCACAGTATTTGGTGGGACATCTCGTTTAAGTTCCATTTTTCTAATTTTTGCAAGTGCTGCAATCTGTAGTGTTAAAATTTGCATATCAGCTACTAAGCCAGCACATGTTGCGCCTACATTGGAAGTTATCGAAAAAGTCTTTTTTGTTGATTTACTAACAAGAAAATTTCCAAATGCGATCCTTTTTTCGCTTGCTAAAACAATTCCACCATTAAAAGTAATTCCAACAGCCGTTGCGCCTGGCATGTACATAGACATAATTAAAATAATTTCAGAGCATAATAAAGGGCTTTCTCCTTTTAGACGCAAGAAATTAGACAAATATTTTATACGGTGAGAAATTGATCATTGTATTGACTGAAGCTACAATCCATCAAACAAAATTAAATGACATCACAAATTGGGGCATCAGAGCAGCAATTGGAGTACTATTCATAGTTCAAGGATCTGGAAAATTTGGTTCAGGATTTGCCAGTATGCTAGGAAACATAGGATTACCAGTAGAGTTGCAGATTCCAATTGCACTTGCAGAAGTCATTGGAGGAATATTATTAATTGTTGGAGTATTAAGTAGACTTTCAGCATCAGTACTTGCCATAATTATGTTAGGCGCCATATTTGTTGTCAAAGGAGCATCTAATCTAACTGGAAATGGAGGATATGCATTAGATCTCATCATACTTGCAGGTATGTTATTTGTAATTACTGCGGGTCCAGGAAGAATTTCAATTGCACATATTGTCAAGAAATTACCTAGATGTCTTCACTAGTCTTTTCCAAATTTTTCCATTATTAGACAAATACATTTTGTAGTCTTTTTTAATAAATCAATTCTAGTAAATTCATTTGGGGAATGAATACGTGCAAACATGTAAGTGCTTCCAATCGAGATGCAGGGGGCATTTAGAGCATTTACAAATGAATGCATAGGGCCAGTACCAGCATTTGAAACATTAAGGATAGATTTTCCAAAAGATTGATCTGCAGCTTCTTTAACTTTAGATACAAACGGATTAGATGGATTTGTTCTAGCAGCTGCTTCACCATGATAAACTTTGATGGACACATCACCAAATCCTTTTGATTTCAAATGTTTTTTCAATCGAATAGTTTGTTTTTTAGGATCCATTTTTGGAACCAATCTAAAATCAATTTTCACTAATGCCTCTCCAGGAAGCACTGTTTTTGCCCCATTTCCAGTATAACCAGAAACAAATCCAGCAATATTACAAGTTGCACCACCAACAAGAGCCTTTTTGGCAGTCATGCCATTCATGTTATTTACGAATGATTTTATTCCAAATTCTTTTTTGAATGATTTTTCATCAAAAGGTTCGCTAGAGATTATTTCTAAATCTTTTTTTGAAAATGGTGTAACTTCTTTATACCAATCTTTAATGAGAATTTTTCCATTTGAATCACGTAGTGTTTGAACAGCCTCAATTAATCGCCATGCAGGATTTTTAATCAAAACTGCCAAGCTTGAATGTGCGTCTCGGATGGATTCTTTTACAGACAATTCAACATACAGCAATCCTTTCATTCCAAGGCCTATGATGGGTCGATTTTGTGAATCAACATAACCAAATTCCCAGATTACACCGTCACATGAAAATTTCTTTTTGTATTTTTTCAAGTATTGATCAATGTGTGCACTGCCAGTCTCTTCTTCACCTTCAATTACAAATTTAATATTACACGGAACATCGCCGGTAGTTTTTAGATATGCCTCTACTGCCTTGATTCTTGTAATTAGTTCACCTTTATCATCAGATGCACCTCTGCCAAAAATTTTATTGCCTTTAATTTTTCCACTGAATGGAGGATCATCCCATAACTCAAACGGCTCTACTGGCTGTACATCATAGTGATTATAAAACATCAGAGTTTTATGAGGATTTTTCTTTGACTTTATTTCACCATATACTATTGGTGCCACATTTTTGAGTCTCAGAATTTCAGATTTTATTCCAGATTTTTCTAGTGTTTTTTTTACCAGTTGTGCACATTCTTCAATGCCCTCATTTTTTGCAGATACACTTGGTTGCTGAATCAGGATTTGTAATTCTGAAATTAAACTATCCATGTGTGCATCAATGTGTTTTAGAGGATGCATTTTATTCACACAATTCTATCAAACGGTTTCATGGCGTTTGGTAATTCATCTAAAAGATCCATAGAAGTCATGTGCAATCCAAATTTCTTTTGAGTTGCTTTTCCCGCTAATCCATTGATAAAAGTTGCAGCTGCTGCAGATTCTAATGCATTGCGATTTTTTGCCAACATTCCGGCAACCAATCCAGACAACACATCACCAGTTCCACCAACAGTCATTGCAGGAGTTTTTTTCTCATTAAGATACGTAGTAGAACCATTGGAAATAATATCAGTTGCACCTTTAAGCAAAATAGTTATTCCATTGTCTTTAGCATTTTTTTCAACTAATGAAATTCGGTCTTTTTTAGAATCAGGAGGCAACACACCAAACATGTGTTTAAATTCCCCAGCATGAGGTGTAACTACTACATTTTTGTCTGGTAAAAGTGGCAACACGTCAGGAACCAACGCACTTGCATCCAATGAAAGTCGCACATCTCTATCTAAAAGAGATTTTATCAACAAAGTCAATGAACCTCTTTCTTGCACAGCAAGACCCATTCCAATTGTAGCTGAATCTAGTTTACGAGGTAATGCACCAAGAAGTTTGTTAACAGCACCACGTGTTAATTTTTGGTCAACTAATGGAATTACGATAAGATTTGGAGATATGGCGCGTGTTGGAGTCACATTAATTTTTGGGACTGATGTATAGACTAGATCAACTCCACATCGTAATGCTGCAATTGAAGACAAAATAGGGGCTCCATGATAGATGTAACTTCCACCAACAACTAAGACAGTGCCATTATCACCTTTGTGAGATTTTGCTTTTCGTGCAGGTATGAATTTTTTAACAGTTGCAAGTTGAAGTAATTTCCTAACCAATACAAAATACACTACATCATAGATGAATAAATCTTGTTTTGATCTAAAAGGAATAAAGACTAGATAGATTCAACATCAGATTCAGTGGTAGATAGAGACTCAGATTCATCAGGAGTCTCAGTTTTTTTCTTTTGGCCTCTACCAAAAAACGCTTTTCGAGCATAGCAGAGATAGGTGGTATGGCCTATTCCTTGAAATGAATGTCTAGTTTTTCCTTCGCGTGCTTCGATTGTTCGAATAATATGCTCAGTTGATTCAATATCGGTAAATTCATTTTCTACTAGAGCAATGGTTAATTTTTCTAGCTGATTCATAGTAGGACAAATTGCAAAAACAGACCCGCTACCTTTTAGCATTTTACGAACTTGTGGCAATACAGTCCAAGGATCACCAAGATCAATTAAAGCCACATCAATTTCTTCAAGTGGCATTTTTTTTGCAGTTTTTAGATCTAATTTTTGTTGAGTAACATATTTTGTCATGCCAGCTTTTTTGATATTTTTTGCAGCTATTTTCATAAAATTATCATCAACATCAAAAGTGTACACATGTCCTCTCGGTTTGACTACACTTGCAACAAATGAAGTGAGAGAGCCACTGCCAGTACCAATCTCCAATATTTTCTGACCACTTCCAATGCCAGCTCTTGCAATAATGTAACCAATGTCTTTAGGATAAACTATCTGTGTACCATGTTGAAGTTTCATAACATAGTCATACATTGTTGGTTCGATAAGATAGACATACTTGTCTTTGTTGGTGACTAGTCTAGAACCATACTCTTTTCCTATAGCATCTGCATGTTTAATGACACCAATATGAGTATGAAATGATTCCTTTTTGGAAATCTTGACAAGCCATTTTTTTGAGTGGTTAAAATAAAACAACACGGGAGAATTTTGTTTAATTTTAGCCATGGGATTTTTCTAGAAATTTTAGATAAGAATCTACTGATTAGTCAAGATCAGATTCAAACTCATTCCTGAATCCTTAAGTTCACAATCAATATGTGAATTTGATGAAGGTGGTATTTGTATTAGGAATTCTAGTAAGCATGATTTTCATTAATAATGCATTTGCACAATACACAGATGAGGCAGATACCAAAACTGTCGATGAACGGCATTCATTAGAAATAACAATAATTCCAGCAAAAGATTCAAGCATATCTGGATGTGAAGAGACGGCAGAGGGTTGTTACATTCCAAAAAAAGTAATAATGTCTTTGGGTGGAAAAATAATTTTTACAAATTCAGATGTTGTAGAGCATACTTTTACAGCAACAACTACAGTAGAAGGAACAGCAGGAGTGTTTGATTCAGGGACAGTGAATGTTGGAGGCTCATATGAGTGGATACCAACAGATGTAGGGGAATTTCCATACCATTGTGTGATTCATCCATGGATGGAAGGAATCATTGTTGTTGAAGAGAAACAGAATCCTCCAAAAGATACTGATGGTGATGGGATAGTAGATGATTTAGACTCATGTCCATT
>JBHIUL010000082.1:0-5665 GCA_042138315.1 Nitrosarchaeum sp. | reverse complement strand
TAATGGGACGAAGAAAGACTCAGAAAATCATACGAACTGGTCCAAAAAATGCAACAACTGGAATGTGTCCTTTATGCAAGACAATCGGCAAGGTTTTCCTTCTTGGTCCACCAGGTCAAGAGAGAGGAAAATGCGAGAAATGTCGCCAAGAATTTGAATTATAGTTCCAAAAAACTAACCAGCCCATCAAAATATTTACCCATAACTTTTTAAGACAATTTTTTTATGATAGATAATCATGAGTTCAGAAGCTGAAACCATCTATGAAAGAGTAGCAAAACTTGAAGATGAAATAGCATTGCTTAGAAGTGAAGTTGATATTCTTAAAAGAGCATTAAGAAACAAGATTGCCCGTCACGAAATATCGATGATTAAGAAAGGACAAGATATCAGTTCTATCATTGATTAATTTTTTGTCTTTATACTTCTTATCAATTCTAAAATAAAATCAACATCTTCTGCATTTGGGTTGATTTCTAAATATCTATTCAAATATTCTAATGCAATATCTGAATTCAATAATCTTTCTTCTAGTATTCCTTTGTCTCTTATGTCCTCTGGTGAATTAGGCTCTATGGCTAACACCATGTTTGTACATCTTAATGCTTTGTCATAAACAAAAGATTGTACGTATGAATTTTTTAAATTCCTAGCTAATCTAACAAGGATTTGTTCGTGCCCTACTTCATCAAGAAATTCTGGTTTGAATTCTAGTTCTCCTCCAAAATTTTCATCTAAAATATCTTGAAGATCATCCACATCTAATAACACTCCATTGTTAAATGGGTCTAAAATCATCTCTTCGTTATATTTTACTAATATGTGGCTTGGAAATCCAACTATCTTAAGTTCTAACCCTATGAATTTTGCAATTTCAACATATAGTATAGAAATTGTTATTGGTAGTCCTGACTTTTTATCTATAACTTCATTTAAAAAATTATTTTTTGGATTATAGTAATCATCAATGTCTCCATTAAAATCTAAATTTTGAAAAAGATGTTCATTTAAAATTGAAATTAGATATGTGGGATTTTTTACATCGTTAATTGACTCTTTTAATGATTTTCCAATTATTGCAATTTTTTGAATATACTCTTCAATATTTAGATCTGGATATTCCAGAATTTGAGCAAATTTAAAACATTTCTCAACTAGATTGAAATTTGGATTTTTTACAAATGAAAGCCACTCTGCAACTAGAGGATCAAATTTTTCTTGCAATTGTTACTGTTTTATCCTATTGAGGTATAATTGTGGCTCTTTGATCTCTCTTGTATTAGGTGGATATGCTATTAATTGTCCAAACGTCTTTTTTCCTAATTTTTCATAGATTTTTTCTGTAAATGCCCTTCCCATGCCTTTACGCACTTGATATGATGAAAAATCTGTGCCCATGAAGGCTGTTAAGTAATTCTGAAAATCTGTGTCTTCTTTGAGAATATTTTCTATGATAAATCCTGCCATGCCTTCCATTATTGTAAACGCTGAATGATGTTGTTGAATTGGTGCTAGCCATTTTTTATAAATCTCTAATAATTGTGGAACTGCATTTGAAATTTTAGGATCTATTTCAACATGTGTGAAAGTCATTACATCAGGACCAATTTGTTCAATTAGGAAATGATCTGGATTTAAGAAGAAAAATAGATTTGCTTTTTTTGCAAATGGAAAATCATCTGGTACTGCTTGGAGCTGTAAATATTCTGAAAGATTGTTTACTGTTTGATTATCTAATTTCAAAATAATCGATGCTAATTCTTCATTAATCAAATTGACTTGTGTTGCTGCATTTTTATTTAATTGCTGTAATTTTTCTTGTGTTGAATGAATTAATTCTTCTAAGACTGTCATTTTTACTGCCCCTAAATAACCTGAATTAACTTTTGCAAATTTTGATTCATACGGTTCGCCCTGTTTGTGCAAAATAATTTGAGGATATCTTGAAAGTACAAATTTGTTTAGATAAATTATACCATCTAAATAATCCCCATATGTTGTAGAAATTTTTGAGATATATTGAATGGCATATGTGGAATATACTAGATATTTTGCAGTATCTTTTTTCATTAATTCTGCAATTTTATTTTGATCATCATTTGCAACCGCATCAAATAATTCCCTTACAAATTCTTTTGATTTTTCATCTGAAAATACTTTTTCACCTTTTAATTTTTTTAGCTCTATCAAATCCGGAAATTTTATTTTTAGATCATCTGTGATTTTAACTCCTGTAAATTCCTCAACTTTATTTTTTAGTATTGGAAATACATCTTGGGTTATTTTTTCTAACTCTTCAAATTTTACTTTAAATGAAAGATCTTCTTTTGCCATGTCTGCTAATTTGGCAATTTCTTTTTCTTCATTGATTTCTACTGATAATTGCCCAAATAGTGCCTCTGCAAACTCTTCAAATTCCCCCATTTCGCATAAAATCCTCAAATTACTCCATTTAACATTACTCTTTCAGATCTAAAAGAAATTATTAGTTCTAAACTGCTTAGTTTGATATACAAACATGCATGAATTCAGTCTGGACTTTTTACGATGTGTGAGATGTGGCTCTAAATTAGAGATTGATGTATTTAAAAAAGAAAATGAGATCGAAGAAGGAATTTTAGAGTGCCACAAATGTACTCTGTATTTTCCAATAATTAAAAAAATCCCAATTATCTGGGATGATTTCTCAAAATATATTTCTGAACGTATGATGCTTGGTGGAAAATTATTTAATTCTGTTTCTCATGTTAAAATGAAAAAATTTCTTAAACATTCGTTGTCTGTTGCTAAACGAAACATCGATGATAGAACTGCACTTGAAGAAAGATGGAGTAAAATATATCAAAATAGCCAAAAATCAAAATTTTACTCTTTAATTAAAAATGAGTTAAATAAATTATCTAACTCAAAACTTGTTTTAGATTATGGATGCTCTATAGGAATTATGTCTAATTTTCTTGCAAATTCCAATCAACATGTATTTGGAATTGATAGATCATTTAGTGCAATTAGTATTGCAAAAAAAACACAAAACAACAATTTGGATTATTTTGTAGCTGATTTAATGTCTGATATTTTTGGTAAGACAAAGTTTGATTTGATCTTGGCCCTAAACATATTGGAGTTAGTAGAACCAAAAAATTTATTGACGCATGTATCTCAACAAATTTCTAAAGGTACATTAGTAATTTCAGATCCTTATGATTTTGATCGAGGTAAAAATTCAGTAAAAACTCCTCTTGATGAACTGACATTAAGAACAAGTCTAGACAAATTGGGATTTATTATTACTATGAAAACAAAAAATCCTTCTTATTTAGCATGGAATCTAAAACTAAACCCTCGTACAACTTTAAACTATAGGGTGGATTTGATAATTGCAAAAAAATAATTCTAGCGTGTTTTATTGAAAAACATACGTGATCTCTATAAGCAACATTGTGGTAATATCATTAACGTAGTAGTGTGAGTTTGCATATCTGTGAAGAAGGACTGAATTAACTACTCAGCTACGTTTAGAAATTTAGATTGAGAATCCTTGCCTTATATCCTAGTAACTGCCTATGTGTGTATGTTAAAAAAACTATTTGCAAAACTGCAACGAAATAAAACAACATCATCTGATGTTAACGCATTCAAAGAATTAGAAAAAAAACTTGAAAAGGAAGAAAAGTAAAATGAAGTATACTTGTAAAGATTGTACTTTTCATTGGGAAGGTTGGATGGATACATTTGAAAAAGTACTCTTTCATGAAAAAACACATGTAAAAAAATTGGTTGATTAGTATGGCTGGTTTTTTAGGTGACAAACAAACCAGTCTTGTACACCATTTAGCAGATATGAAAAAAGAATGTAAAATTGTGGCAATTAAAATACAAGATAGGCAATATTTTACTCCTGATACATTAGAAAATGCAAAAGGCCATAATTTTTCTTCATGTATGTTTTGTATTGGAAATTAATTCACTGAAAATATATTTTTAAATTTAGTTTGATTTCTATCTATATGTCTGATATAATATCTTGTTTAGCTCTGTTTTGAGTACACTAATTTGTCCTCTTAATTCTATTATTTTTGTACTATGTGTTTCTATTTTTTCAGTAATGTCTGGGGTTTTACTTGGATTATGAATTAACAAACGTAAGCTTTCTCTTTCTTTTGTTATCTCTTTTTGTAATGTTGATATCTGATTCTCAATCTCTACTATTTTGTTGTTGGACTCTGCATTTCCAGCAGGTTTGACTATAATAGTTCCAGGATTATTGGCTAATATTTTAGCTGATGTCATTTGGCAAGTATTTGGTGAAATTTTATCCCCTATCTTCACATTAATTATTTCCACATCTGATGCTATGTTAATTACTGGAAGTCTTATCTGATTTTTACCTGCACATGCTTCAAACACAACATCATAGACATTTTCTGCACTAAGTGCTTTTTTTGCAGCGATTAAATTTACTAATTCTCCTTCAATTGGAACGCCTGTAAATGATAGTTGTTGAATATCATATTTTTCCTTTGGTACTGCATACAAAGTAAAGTACATTCTATACAGATCCTCTTTTGCGTCGTTTAGCTGCTTTCTAATTTCTATAATCTTTGAACTTTGTTGTGTATTTGGATCTGCTTTCTCACCGAGCATTTTCTTTGTTAGATTCAGCTCTTCTTGAAGAGATGCTATTTTCTCTTCCATATATGATAAAATTTTGGATACATCTCCTTTGTTTAGCAATGTAGCCTTGATGCTATTTGGATCATTAGCAGAGATGAAAGCTACGCTGACAATACATGAATTTGGTTCTACGTTATCTGGTATTTCGTAGCGCTGTGTTTCACTATCTGATTTTATTAGAACTTCTGGAACATAGATTTTTTGGGAAAAAGCACATACTTCAAATGCAAAAGTGTATTCTAATGCAGGAGATTTTGGAATTATTTTACCGACTTGAGTCTTTACTGGTTCTGTATACAACTTGTTTATTGTTCCTATTGGTGTATTTTCTTTGCTTATTTGTACATCTAAAGATTTTTCATCAAATGACTTTGCCCATCCATATGAGACGAGTTTTGATGCATTATTTGTTTTGACACATGCAATAGAATTTGATTTTTCTTTGATTATTTTGATCATCCCATCCTCACATACTACATCCTCTGGAGATATTCCCATACTGATCTGTTTTTTTGGCGGTATGATATCTGCAAATGCCATACTATCAAATGATATTATTGTTGAAATTCCTACTGCTAAAACTATGGTTAAGATGAGATTTACTTTATTTAAAATCACTATTTTTTCACTCCTTGTTGATATTTAACTGTGCATTCCATCTTGTATAATTTCAGAAATCATTTAAACTCCTCCATAATTCTGGTATCGAAATTAACACGTTTACCTTTTCTTGTATTCAATATGGTTGCTAGTAATTTTTGAATCAAATCTAATCATCATTTATGACTAGCCATGATAGACCAATAACATCAATTGCAGAGGTGTATTGTCTAGGTGTTGATTCCACTTGATATTTTATTTCTTTTAATGTATTTTTATCCAAATTTTTTATATCTACTTGACCTGATTCCAAAGTAATGCTTTGCATGATTCTTTTTTGATGACTAATTATTACAATATACTGTATGCTCTGTGGCATGCCTTGAGTTTT
>JBHIUL010000081.1:0-5727 GCA_042138315.1 Nitrosarchaeum sp. | reverse complement strand
CTTAAGGAATCCAGTGCAATGCGTGATTTTGTTTTTGGTTTTGGCGATGGAATAAACACATCATTAGGTATTGCAGCTGGTGTAGGTGGTGCTGATGTATCTGCTAACATAATCATTCTCGCAGCGTTAGTTGGGATGTTTACTGGTGCAAAAGCTATGGCTGTTCAAAATTATCTTGCAGTAAAAACTCAAAGACAATTACTTACATCAGAAATAGAACGTGAAAAATGGGAGATTGAACATAAACCAGATGATGAAAGAAAAGAAATAACAGATATCTACATAGCTAAAGGTTTTTCAGGAAAAGAACTTGAAATGATTGTAGATAAAATTACTTCTGACAAGAAAGTTTGGCTTGATACAATGTTATCTGAAGAGTTGCATTTGAATTTGGATATTGTAGGAAATCCAATAAAAAGTGCTCTACGAATGTTTGGTTCATTTCTGTTTGGTGGAATGCTGCCCATATTGCCATTCTTTTTTCTTTCTGGGTTTGATGCATTACTTGTTGCAATAGGAATTAGTATCTCTACTTCTTTTACAGTTGGTGTGATTAAATCAAAAATGGCAAACACAAACAAACTAGTGGGAGGATTGGAGATGGCAGGACTTGGAACTGGAATTGCTCTTATTGGATATGGTCTTGGTAGTGAATTGACTAATTTGGGAATAATTAGCATTTAGTTGTAAGGTAGTATTTAGGATATGCTGATCATTACTATGGATAATTCATACGCTGTTGTTATATTCAAAAATTATCTTTTATGATATATGAAATCCTGGAAATGTTATAGATGTGACCTTACATTCAAACAAGAATTGCATGCTACCATACATCATGATATCACTAAACACCCATTTAATCAAATTGGAGTTTAAGTCTGGCCTTTACATCTCCTCTTGTATGTATTGAAAATGTTGTAGCAACTGGAAAAATTGATCAAAGTTTAGATTTAAACGAAATAAAGAGAAAATTTCCAAATACTAATTACAATCCCAATGAATTTCCTGGTGCTATCTTTAAAATAGATGCACCAAAAACCACTACGTTGATTTTTCGAACTGGTAGCATGGTGTGTACTGGTGCAAAGTCTGAAAAACACGCTTATGCTGCAATAAATAATGTTGTCAAACAACTACGCTCCAAAAATATTAACATTAAAAATAATATTGATATTTTAATACAAAATATAGTTACTGCTGTAAACCTTGGAGGTAAGATTCTCATAGAAGATGCATCTAGAACTCTTCCTAGAAGTATGTATGAACCCGATCAATTTCCAGGGTTGATTCATAGACAACTTAATCCAAAAACTGTGATGCTTCTTTTTGCATCTGGTAAAATGATCTGCACTGGAGGAAAATCAACTGAACAGGCTTTTAATGCAATTCATCAGATTCATTCTGTATTGGAAGAAAAAAAATTGATTTTATATAATTGATGTTTGCTTTTTTCAAAACCTATCTGTTTTAATATATGGATCAAAATTGTGCCTTTGATTTGCATAGGATAATTAATATACAAACAGTTCTACATAGATAAAGTGCTCAAGATTGCATTATTACTTTTAATTACAATATCTATCCCACTTAGTGCTTTTGCCGAACCAATGATTGAATTAAGTAGCACACAAACAGAAATCAAATCTTTGGATTCTGTTTTAGTTGTTGGTAAGGTATCTGGCGTATCTACTTACAAATCTGTAACTTTGACAGTTGTATCTCCTGATGGAGTTATCATCTATGCTCCAACTTTACCTACTGACAGTAATGGTGAATTTCGACGATTAATTCATCCCCCACTCCCAAGTTTTAATGAAGGAGTCTATACGGTAACTGCAAGTCATCCTGATACTGAAAAAATTGCTCAATTACAATTTACAGTAATTAGTTCAACTACTACTCCAAAGACATCTCCAATTAAATCCACAGAACCAGCAATGACTGACAAGAAATCAAGTGCAATTACGCTCTCTACTGAAACTACTTTTGGCAGCAATAAAATCATTGTAACTGGAACTACAACTAGCTTTGAAACGGATATTACATTTGTTGTAACCGCACCTAATGGAAATCTGATATCCATTGCACAAATTACACCTGATAAAAATGGTAAATTCTCCACAGAAATATTGTCTGGAGGAGCGTTATGGAAAGAAAATGGGTTTTATACTATTACTGCAAATCAAGGACTTTCCTCAGAACATAAACAGTCAGTACAAATTGAGATTGATAACGGTGTGGTCGTTCCAGAATTTGGCACAATCGCAGTCATGATACTCGCAGTAGCCATTATCTCAATAATTGCAGTCTCTACAAAATCAAGATTAAGTATTATTCCAAGATATTAGATACTGTCTGAACTTTTAGGCTAATTTTGATTACATTATATCATTTACTGTGTAAAACATATGATGTTTTGTGGTAATATGCTAAGTATCCTTGATGTGTCTTTGAGGTAAAATTATTGTAAATGTGGTAGGATTGTTTTTTACTTTTATTTTACCTCCATGATTTTCTATAATTCGTTTACATGTTACTAGTCCTAATCCTGTCCCTTCTTGTTTTGTAGTAAACAAAGGCTCGAATATTTTTTCAATTATTTTATCTGGTATGCTTGGTCCTGAGTTTTCAAAAGAGATTGTAACATGATTGTCTATCTGGTTTGTTTTTATAATTATTTTTCCAGAATCATTCATCGCTTGCATTGCATTAAGAAGTATATTTACGCAAACCACACGTAATAATTCAAAATCACATTCTAACAAAATGTCATTTTGTGGTCTCTCTATTTTTATTTCATTTGGGATGTTGATTCCATCTAATGCAGATTCTAAAATTTTAGTTATTTTATTTGAAGTAAAATCCAATTTTCTAGTAGTTAGAAATCCTAACACATCATTTATCTGATGCTTGATTCGATTTATTGCAATATTTATCGCATTAAATTTGTAAATTTCTTTTTCATATATTTCTGGATATTTTGATTTTAAAATATCTGTGGATGTTTGTATTACTGCTAAAGGATTTCTTATGTCATGTGCTAATCTGGAAGACAGTTCTCCGATAGTCTCTAATTTTCTATCTTTGATTGATTTTTCTGTTTCTATTTGATCAATTGGAAAAATTTTATCACACTTTGTGTTAAATTTCATATGATGTTTTTTTATTGATTCTATATCTGGTCCGAAACAAATACAATGTAAAATATCTTCTTTTTCATTAAATAGCATCTGGTGTACAATTACCCCAAATTCATCCGATTCTTCTTCTAATCCTCTAATTAATTCCTCTTTAGTATATCTGCCCAAACTATGCATGTCTAAATACATGGGCATATCTGCGTGTAATTTGTTTATGATATTAATATTATGTTTTAAATTTTAATCTAGTGTTATTTTCTTGTTTTAGATCATTCTATGTGATAATCTGTATCTCAGATAAATTCTGAACATTACAAGTGATGCAAGTAATATGCTAATTGCTATGGTAAATGACGCTGTATAGCTTATGGCATTTGAAACATATCCTGCAGTTAATGCTCCTAGAAATACTCCTACCCCGATCATGAAACTGTTTACTCCCAAATATGTTCCTTCAAATCCTTTTGGAATTGTCTTGAAAATAATTAATGAATTTGAAACGCTAAAAATAGAAAATGCTGAAACCATCAAACATGATGCAATCACTGCCATCACAAGCGAATTCATTCCTATCGTTATCGGTATCAATGATCCTGCGATAATTATTCCTAAAATTCTTGGTACATATGATACTTGAGTTGCACGCTCTTCTGTTATTTTTGCAATGACACGTGGCACAAAGAAAAATATTGTTAGTAACACCATGGTTTGAATCATATATACAAGAAAAACTTCTGAATTAGAAAAATTATATTTTTTTAGAAATGGTATGAATGCTGTAAAGAAAATATTACTTCCAAAATAAAATAAGAAATTTGTAAGAAAGAGCACACCTATTTCATGTGACATTTTTCTTTGGAAAATTGTTATGATTGGCTTAAAATCATGTGGGTGTGGTATTTTTGTAAAGATAAACTGAAAATTTAGTCGTGTGTGATTAAAAATATGCTTTATCCCGTGTATTGAATGAACAATTGTATGTCTCTCTATGGTGCTTTTGCTGCTTACACCAATACTTAGAACTGTTGCAATTATACTTACAACTGCACAAAAAAGAAAATATGGTCTAAGATCAAAAAATGTATCCCACACAGATCCAACTAAAAATGCTGTTAAGCTACCGATACTGGTTATGATTGAAATTCGTGAAAATAATCTACTCCATTGATTGTTTGGTACTGATTCCATTACTAGGATTTGTGTTACTGGGTTTTTTCCAATTATGAAAAATCCTGCAATCGATGAAATAATAAATACTAAATTCAGATCAACAATAAAAAATAACGCCACACTGCAAATAGTTATTGCCGAAAAGCAGATGATCAATATAGCTCTTTTTACGTGATATTTATCGATAATTTTGCCCCAAAAGATTGCACCAATTGCAGACAATGCATAATGTAGTCCTACGATGATTCCTACATCGACTACACTTCCTCCAAGAAAAAGCACATACAATGGTATTACAATGTGTAATCCTTCTGCCACTATACTTGATGGCAATACAAAAAACATCCATTTTTTAGTTTTCAATTTTTTAATTTCCTTTTTTAATGAACTTTGATGAATTGAAAAATACCGTTTGGTTTGAAGATTTGACTGATTAACAAAAAGAATTAATCATTTCCTTGCTAAAATTTACGTGATTTATCTCATTGTGCTCTGATCATTAAATGGTGTGTTTTTATTTGTCCTTTTTAAGATATTTAGATTAGCTATTACTCCAATGATTAAAATCGCATATGCCCAGATGTATAATAGGTCTGTGACATGTCCTGCATAATATTCTTCAATGTAATTAAAATACATAAATCCATAATCTGCTATTACAAATACAATCATCCCAAAAAATATTGTTGACCATGCAAATTTTACACGGCCTTTAAAAAATAACATTGTGCCTAATATTGATGGAATTAGCATTATTGAATCTGCAATAGGATATGAT
Organism: Nitrosarchaeum sp.; assembly: GCA_042138315.1. Lineage (GTDB taxonomy): Archaea > Thermoproteota > Nitrososphaeria > Nitrososphaerales > Nitrosopumilaceae > Nitrosarchaeum. The sequence continues at coordinate 636 of JBHIUL010000081.1, read as the reverse complement.
GCATTCAAAATATTTTCACTCGTATAAAACTGTGGTTCTATGGTGTAAATCACTGTAAATAAAATTGGTAATATCATAAATGATGTTGCAAGAATGTTCTTCTTTGAAATCTGATGTGAAAAAGGTTTCAAATACATTATTCCAAATAAAAAATATAATCCATATCCAACAAACCAAAAAATATTTGCATACAATTCACTATCTACGAAATCTGATGATTCTTGTTCAACCCATAATAATTCTGCAATATACCATGTAGCGATTGCCAATGTAAACAACACCCACGCTTTACCATGCATTCCTTTAATTCCAATTTTAAAATTATTTACAATACATGCAACTAACAAAATACTTGAAATTGCTAAAGTTGTAGTATTGGACCAAAATTCTGCTGATTCATAACTGATAATATTTGATATACTCCAAACGCAAAATACTCCGGATAGTAATAATATTAAAAGAAATTTTAATTTGTTTTCCAATTATCTATATAACTCCAATAGGAATTCTTTTACTGGTTTTTGATAAGAAAACTCTTCTAATTTTTTGTTTATGTTGTCAATTATTGATATGTATCCATCGCCAAATATTTGTTGTAATATGTCTACTAGATAATCTGGATGTTCTAGACAGTCA
>JBHIUL010000080.1:1454-5819 GCA_042138315.1 Nitrosarchaeum sp. | reverse complement strand
ATTCCTCCAGGTCCCAAGACTCCAGCGTACAACAAACCGAGTGCTATAAAGATGTTAACGAATGCGAGTCCAATTAATTTGTACCAACCAAGACTCAACAACATATCAATTCTGATTCTTGGAAATACACCTCTTGGTAATAAAATGAAAAATATTACTCCAACTGTTTTTATTACAAACCATACAACACCATTTAACATCTCTTGTGAAAATACTGGCAATCCAGGAATTTTAGCAGTGATCGGACCCATTACGATACCATCAGTAATAATTTCTTCAGGGAATGGTGGCCAAATCATAGGACCAGTCCAACCACCAAGAAACAAGACTACAAACAATGCTGCAAATGCATAAAGTTTCAAGTAGGTTCCTAATTGAACAAGACCATAAATCATTCCAGAGAATTCAGTTAACCAACCAGCAACAATTTCACTTTCTGCTTCCGGTAAATCAAATGGTATTCTTTCTAATTCAGCTAATATCGTAATAAAGAAAATAATTGCACCAATTGGTAGAAAAATAATCCAAGGAAAATTAGATTGACTAACAACAATTTCAGAAAGATTAAGAGTTCCTGTAAGAATTACTACTCCCAACAATGAAAGAATTAAAGGAATTTCAAATGATACCATTTGATGTAATGCTCTTATCCCTCCAATGAATGGGAATTTACTATTTGAAGACCATGCAGATAAAATAGTAATAATTGGGAAAAATCCAATAATTGCAAATACAGCCAACAATCCAACATCAACATCTGCAACTACCCAACCAGGTGCAACAGGGATTAATGCAACAAATGCAGCTGCAGTTGCAACAAAGATTATTGGTGCTGCCCAAAAAATTGGTTTATCAGCTTTTGCAGGAATAATAATTTCTTTTGAGATAAGTTTTAGACCGTCACCCATTAATTGTAAAATTCCCTCAACTTTTCCACAATAAAACGGACCTACTCGCAGTTGTAATTTTGCTAGCATTTTTCGTTCTATGAAAATTGTTCCAGCTGCAATTAATGCCGCAAATCCAAAACCAGGAAAAGCTGCAATTCTAAACAAATCAGTATTCATAAAAGATTTCAAAATTGGAAGAGTTCTAGAAGGATCTGCTAACCACGTCAATGCAAGAAATGGTGTAAGTAATTCACCATCAATTACAGGCATTTCAATATAGAATAATACTATCTGTACTGCAGGAATACCAATTAATGTAAAAAGTAAAAGTATCCAAAAAATATTATCTAAAATAGATTTTACAAATTCACTAAACTTGAAGTTTGGTGCAATAACAGACATTTATCGGTCTGCCTCCACTGGCCAATAATTTAGACTCCAATACACAGATGGCATGTTTCCAAGTTTTTCTCCCTTGAGAAGATAGGGTAATGCAATCAAGTTTCTAAATGAACCAACACTCAGCTTTACTCGATATGGTTCTGGTTTTCCATCAGATACAATATAACATCCTAATGAACCTCTACCAGACTCTACACGTTTGTATACGGTATCAAGTCCTTTACCCTTTGGATTTGGTTTTAGTTTAACTCTTACAGAACCAGATTTTGGCATTTTTTGTAATGCTTGTCTAATTATGTTACAGCTTTCAATCATATCAAGCCATGGCACTTTAGATCTTGCATAAGAATCACCTTCTTTCATTACATTAGTATGAACATCTAATTCATCATAGACATCATAAGGTTCCTTTTTTCTAAGATCATAATCAACACCACTTGCACGAAGTACAGAACCAGTAGTTCCAAGTCTAATTGCATCTTGTCGTGAGAGTATACCAGTATCTTTAGTTCTTGCAATTAAAATTGGGTTGTCATAAAAAATTGCAGCATATTCTTTAATTCGTTTTTCAAAATAATTTACTTGTCTTAAACAAACATCTTCAAAGTTTGGTGGCAAATCATTTCTAACTCCACCAGGGACAAAATGTGCATGAGTAACTCTTGCACCAGTCATTTTTTCCATAAGATCAATTAAGAGTTCACGATCACCTGCAGGCCACATAAACATTGTAGAATGACCCAAGAAAATTCCATAAATTGCAAGCCAATACATGGTGTATATACAACGATTAAGTTCGGATGCAATTACTCTAACATACTTTGCACGTTCAGGAACTTCAATTCCTAAAATTTCTTCAACTCCTAAAACATAAGGATACAAAACATTACATGAATCATGAATTACAGGTCTTTCTAAATGTGGAATATTTGTAATATAGTTTCTATATTCAGCCATCTTTTCTTCACCGCGATGTACATACCCTGGATCAGGATCACATGCAACGATAAAGTCACCATCAATTTGTACAATAATTCTCATATGACCAGAACCGGGATGTTGTGGTCCAACATTGAGAGTCATGATTCTCTCATCTACTTTTTGAAGTGCAAGTCCTGGAGGTAATTCATTAACCATTTCTATCTACCTTTAATTGCAAAGTCCTTTCTTAATGGTGGTAAATCTGCCCAATCTTCTGGCAAAAGTAGTCTTCTATTATCAGGATGACCTTGAAAGTAAACTCCAAACATTTCAAAAATTTCTCTTTCATGAAATTCTACACTGTAAAATATTTCTCTAAGACTAGGAAGTTTTGTTGCGTCATTTCCAGGAATTGGATTTTCTTCTCTTTGTGCTCTTGTTGTTAATACAAGAATTTGCCTAGATAATGATGAATCAGTATAAGAACCTAAATGATAAACAACTTCAATTTCTTTATCTTCTGGATAATCTACGCCGGATACAGATTCCACATGATCAAAATTTAGTGCATCTCTTAGAAATTCAGCTACTTCTTTGATGTCATCTCTTCCCACATTAATTCCAACTCTATCTGGTTTTACAAATGCAATCTTGGTTTTAGTACCAAATTTTTCAACAATTTTATCAGCTAAGCCTTTTTCGAATTTAGGTAATTCAATTTCTTTAGCTGGTGTAGTTTTAGTGGATTCGGGTTGATCATCCGATGTAGTTTCTATTTGTTCAGTACCAGAATCAGAACTCATTATACATACTTCCTAGCTTTCATTCTCTTGATTTTTTCTTGCAGTAACATACATCCTTGAATGAGTGTTTCAGGTCTAGGTGGACAACCTGGAACATAAACATCTACAGGTAGAACTCCATCAATTCCTGGAAGTACATTGTATGAATCAAAATACAACCCGCCAGTAATTGCACATGCTCCCATTGCAATAACATATTTCGGTTCTGGCATTTGATCATAAACTAATCGAAGGCGTGGAGCCATTTTTCTTGTGATAGTTCCCTGAACTACAATCAAATCACATTGTCTAAGTGAACCAAATGCTTCAATAATACCAAATCTTTCAACATCATATCTTGGACTAGATGCTGCCCCAAATTCTACACTACAACATGCAGTTTCAATATGAACTGGCCAAAGAGACCATATTCTACCCCAGTTGATTGCGTAGCCCAATGGTTTATCAATTGCTTTTTCTAAAATGTCACCTAACTTTCCAACAAACACATTTGCATTCTGTGGTGTTACTAAATCTTTTAGCAATTCAATCCCCCATTTTCATAATTTTGATTTATATAAAAAACTACCATATGTTTCGTCTCCCTGACTGATGTAAAGCAAAAGCCATTGCAGCAAACATAATTGCCAAGAAACCAAGAATCGGCAAAGTTGCAGATTTTGGAAGATCTAAAAGTGAACTTCCCCATGCATATAAGAAAATTGCCATAACATCAAAAACAACAAACATCAAAATGTAAGCATAATACTGCATCATAAAGTGAGTTCGTCCTTCACCTGATGGAACCTGACCACATTCCATTGGCAAAAATTTAACAGGATTACTTCTTTTTCTAGGAGAAATCATTCTAGAAATTAAAAGTGCAGGGGCCATTGCTACTACCGCAAATCCAAACATTAAGACAACGGTACTATAATTGCCCGCTAATTCTCCGACCAATTTAGCTTTGAACCCAAGTTTTTGTATAAAAAGGTATGCACTTTTTTTGATTTAAATTTTAGAAAGCGTTTTCGTGTAAAGTACTAAATAGGATAACATCTGAATGCGATCATGGCATTGAATGTTGGAGATATCGCTCCTAACTTTGAACTTCCAGATATAGATCTTAAAATGAGGACTTTGAATGAATTCAAAGGTAAAAAAATCATATTGTCATTTTTTGTTGCAGCAAGCTCACCAGTTTGTGAAAATGAGATGTGTAAGTTTAGAGATTCATGGGATGAAATATCAAATCTAGGAGCACAAGTAGTTGCAATAAGTAATGATGGTCCATTTGCTAACAAAGCATTTGCACAAAAACATAATCTCAATTTTCCATTACTAGCAGATTACAATAGTAAAACAATTCG
>JBHIUL010000080.1:0-1354 GCA_042138315.1 Nitrosarchaeum sp. | reverse complement strand
ATAGATTTGATAGAACCATTTTTGTGAGATTTAACAGCAACTTGCATTTTCATAGATTCTAAAGTGCAAATAACATCTCCTTGTTTTACAGAATCGCCTTCTTGAACAGCAATGGAAACAACTTTACCAGGAATTTGACTCTTTAATGTTAATTGAGTATCAGCAGAACTACCACCCCCAGAATGTTTGAAGACAATTTTATCAAGATCAGTATGCATGTTAATTGTAATTGGCAAATTATCAATTATGATATTCATTTCATTTGTTGAGTTTTCAAGATATTTTGCTCTATGATATTTTTGATCTAATACAAATTCAATTCCTTTTGAATCCATTTTTAGAATTTTTATTTGATGTTGATCGTCATTAATTTTAATCACATATTCATTATTACCAAGATTTTCAGTTATTTCACCATGAAATATTTTTTCAATATCTTTTATTTTATAATCCATTTTTCATCAATCCAATTTATTTTTCCAATTAGAATTATTAGAAGTAGAAGTTTGCACTCTGCTCTTAAAATATTCAGAATAAATAATAGCAGCAGCCAAAGCAGCTTCACTTTTTTCAATTTTTTCAGTTTTAAGATCTTCTTTTAATCTATCAATAATTTTATAGCGGTTTAGAAAGTCCGTAGAAAGATTTCCACTCTTATATTCTTCAGTATTCAGAATTGTTTTATAAAGTGGTATTGAAGTCTCTACACCTTGAATGTAAAAATCATCTAGTGCATTAAGCATTCTAGTTCTAGATTCTTCAAATGTTTGGCCCCATGTACAAAGTTTAGCCATCAAAGAATCATAAAATGGAGATACTGTACATCCAGGATAAAGATATGTGTCACATCTGACACTTGGTCCTGATGGAATAGTTACATCAGGCACAGGGCCTGTAGACGGTGCAAAATCTAAAAATGTGTCTTCTGCGTTTATTCTGCATTCAATTGCATATCCATTCATTTTAAGATCTTTTTGTTTAAATGGTAAAGGTTCACCATTAGCAATGTCTAATTGAAGTTTAACAAAATCCAATCCAGAAACTAGTTCAGAAATTGGATGTTCAACTTGTAATCTTGCATTAATTTCTATAAAATAAAATTCACCGTTATCAGCCCGAAGAAATTCAGCAGTACCTAAATTAGTATAATCAACTGCCTCAGATGCCTTAACTACTAATTCACCTATTCTGTCTCTTGTTTTTTGATCAACAACAGGAGAAGGTGTTTGTTCAATAAGTTTTTGATTACGTCGTTGAATTGAACATTCTCTTTCAAATAAATGAACAGCATTACCATGCTTGTCTCTTGCCATTTGATATTCAATATGTCTAGTTTTTTGAAGAAATTTTTCAA
>JBHIUL010000079.1:0-5879 GCA_042138315.1 Nitrosarchaeum sp. | reverse complement strand
TCAGGATATAGTTCTGAATCTTTACAAATACGATTACAAGATTGTAACGCAAAAATTCTTTTTATTTGCGATGGGTTTCAAAGAAATGGAAAAGAAATTTCACAAAAACAAATTATTCAAACTGCAATAAAAAATACAAAAATAGAAAAAATAATTGTAATTCCATATAAAAAAATTGATACATATCAAGAATCTGAAATGTTTATTTTTTATGATCAACTAGTGTCAGTTCAAAATGCCAGTTGTCATACTGAAATTATGAATTCTGATGATCCATTGTTTATATTGTATACTTCTGGAACTACTGGTAATCCTAAAGGTGTTATTCATACACATGGTGGATTTTCTGTGTTTGCAGGATATCAGGCTGGATTTTTAATTGATATGACTGAAAATGATGTTCTTTTATGGCCTGCAGATATAGGCTGGATTACTGGATTAGTTTGGAATGTTTATGGTTTATTGATTAGAGGCGCACATGCAATAATTTATGATGGTTCTCTAAATTATCCAAATTATGATAGATTGTGGAATATGTTACATGATCACAATGTTACAATATTCGGAATATCTCCTACTGCCGTTAGACTTTTTAAAAAAAACAATGTAAATCCACTTACATTACACACTTTAGAAAAAATCAAAAACATTCCTACTACTGGTGAACCATTGGATGAAGATTCTTGGTGGTGGCTATTTGAAAAAGTTGGAAACAAAAAAATTCCAATCATGAATTTATCTGGAGGGACTGAAATTGGTGGTGCAATGCTCTCTGTATTTCCTGGAATGAAATTAAAACCATCCACTGTAGGAATCCCATGTCCTGGAATGAGTTTGGCAGTCTTTGATGATTCCGGAAAACCTGTTATTCAAAAAGATGGTTATCTTGTAATTACATCCCCTTGGCCTGCTATGACCAAAGGATTACTAAATGATGATGAAAGGTATCTCAAAACTTATTGGTCTCGTTTTGAAAATATTTGGTTTCATGGAGATTATGTTTTTGTTGATAAAGATGGCTTATGGTACATGAAAGGAAGAGCTGATGATGTCATTAATGTTTCTGGTCATAGGATGAGTACTGCTGAAATTGAACATGTTGTAATTTCACATGACAAAATTTCAGATGCTGCATCTATTGCAATTCCTGATGACATTACAGGTGAAGCCATTGTTGTTTTTTTTGTACCAAAAAATAAATCTGAATTGGGATTAGATATAGAAATATCTAATTATATTTCTGAGAAAATTGGCAAGATCGCTCGCCCCAAATTTGTGTATCTGCTATCTGAATTACCAAAAACAAGAACTGGAAAAATTATGCGTCGATTATTAAAAGCAAAATTATTGGGTACTCCATTAGGCGATTTATCCTCTCTTGAAAATCCTAATGTATTAGATGAAATTTCACAATTACAATAAATTAATTTTGTAATTGATTATGTTTGTTCTTTTTTATCTATTTTGAGTAATTGTTTTGGAATTTCAAAATAAAATGTTGTACCTATGTTTTCTTTGCTTTCTACCCATATTTTGCCTCCTAATCCCTCAATAATCCCTTTACATATTGCTAAACCTAGCCCACTTCCATCTCTTTTTCTACTTGTTGATGTATCAATTTGATAAAATTTCTTAAAGATTTCTTTTTGATTTGCTTCTGAAATTCCTACTCCGTTATCTTTTACAAAAAATTTTATGGTTTCGATATTGTTTTCTGCCCCAATTATTATTTTACCTTTTTGTGATGTTACAAAATCTATTGAATTTTTAATTAAATTTGAAAAAACTTGTGCAATTCTATCTTTATCACTAAAAATAACTTCATCAACATTGTTGTCTATTATTAGTTCAATCTTTTTCTGTGTCACAGTTGGATGGAATTCTTTTACTATTGAATTTAGAAATTCTGGTATCAGTATGTTTTCTTTATTGAACTCTAGTTTTTCTAAATCTATTTTTTGTGTTGTTAAAATATCGCCTATTAATTTTTGCAATTTTAATGTAGATGAATAAATTTCATTCACAGCATCTAGTTGTTGCGTATTTAATTTTCCAGTTAATTCTTGTTTTTGTAATATCTGCACATATCCTAATATTGGTACTAATGGTGTTTTTAATTCATGTGATACCATTGATGAAAATTCTGCTTTCTTTCTGTCAATCTGTTTTAATTTTTCAACATATTCATTTTGTACTTCAATAGTGTTTTCAACTTTTTGAGCCATATTTTCAAAATTTTCCTTTAACTCATAAATTTCTTTTATGTTTGTATTGATTGGTTTTTTGTTTGAAATTTTATTTGTCTTAGAAAACTCTGTCATATTTTCTGCAAGTTTTTCAATTGGCCGTGTAATGCTTTTAGAAATGTATACTGTACTCAACAATGTTCCTACTGCAACCATTGTTGCAAAAACTAACAAAATCCATCCCGTTGATTTTTCTACAGCCGTAATGTAATTTACCACCCCCATATAGAATATGATAAAACTTGTTGCCCCTGAGAGTAAAAACAAAATTTGTTTAATTGGAATCATTTTAAATCTGATCGTTTGATTATCTATGGTGTCGCCGATTCCACAATTTTTGATAATAATTGATCAATGTCAATTGGTTTTAGGATATATGATGTGACTCCACGTTTGACTAAATCATCTAATTCCTTTTGAGTGATAGTTGATGCTGTAAATACGATTATTTTGTGCTTTTTTAGTTGGTTTTTGCTTTCCAACTCCTTAATTATTGCATATCCATCAAATTCAGGCATTGCCAGATCTAGTAAAACTACATCGTGTTTATTTTCTTGAATTAATTCTAATCCTTGTTTACCCTCATTTGCAACTGTACATTTATGATTTTTTAACTCTAAAAATGTTGTAAGCATTTTTGTAATCGGTTGATTATCGTCGATTATCAAAATATTCAAATGATCCAAGTCCACATGTGTATCTTTATTTGTAGGATTTTTAGTCAAGTTTTAGCACCTTTTTTGTTTTTAGATAGCTCTAAATTCTTTTGTAAATAATTTAAAATTATTTTCTCTTGCTCTATTTCTTTTAGCCTGTGTTCATATGTCACACCTTGTCCTAACAATGCTGTCAAATCTGATTCTTGTATTCCATGGGAATTTTTCCAAATTAAACTAAATAATGATCTCAATGTAGTTACAAATGTTTTTGAATCTGTCCACATTGCCATTCTTTCTTTTACATTAGGATCATTTACAAAGAAAATTACTTCATTATCGTCTTTAATTATAAAGCAAAAATCTTCTCTATTTTTATCGTCTAGTTTTTTGATTTTTTTAACTGGAATGCCATCAAAAATATTCATCTTTTCGTTAAATTGATCAGTAAGGATTTTCAGATCTGATTTTGTTTTTTTAAGTAATTCTGTAAAATTTGTATGATAGAATTTTTTAAAGTCTAACTCTGTACCTAAAACTAATATGTTTTCAGTGGATTCTTTGATCATTTGTTCTAGTTTTGCTAATATTGAATTTCTTCCTTGTAGTGTTTGAAATTTATTTTCATTAGATTTTTCTTTATCTCCGACATATTTTGGTATTGCTTTCCATAACTTTAAGATGTCTGATTTTCCTGTTTCTAATTCCTGAATTCTATTTTTTTCATTATTGACTAAAATTATAATTGATTCATCAATTCCAACCGCATTAAATTTTGTTGGTTTACCAAAAACTGAAAAAATAATTCCTTTTTGTTGTAATGTGCTAAGTAAGTGATATGTTTCGGTTCTAGGAATTTTTAGTGATTTTGATATTTCTGATGCTGTTTTAATCCCAACTTTACTAAGATAAATGTAAATTTTTGACTGATTTTGAGTTAATCCGTATTTGATGAATAATTTGTTTAATTCATTTATCGGGTTATCTGTTTCAAAGATACTTTCATCATATGTTTCAATTGTCATTAGAAAATATTACACCTTTTTTAACATAAAAGCATGTATGTCATTTTGTGTTACAGATTTTAATTTAGGCACACATGGTCACCAATTATCTTAAAAAAATACTCAATATTATGTCCCCATATGCTAGTTGTATGATAAAGCCTCCTGTAATTAACAAAAGATATGGAATTCCAGGAGTAATCCATGTGTTAGGCGTGGTACAATATTCTTCATTTTCTGCGTGATGCATTGTCAAATTTAATTTCTTTCTACCTTTTTCTATTTTTTCAATAGAAAAAGCAAATTTTGGATTTTTTGCTCTATATCCAATTAGTACTGCAGAAATTTTTTTCAAAATTGATTCATCAAACCCCTCAAAAATATTTTCATGTTTGATAATTGATATCAAGTTTCTTGTTAAATTCACAACAAATGGTATTATGAATAATACTGCTGCATTTGATAATGTTGTAAATGGAGTGGTTGGATTTTCAGAAAGTGTTGCCATTGGTGCAATTACAGCCAATGCTATTAATGCAAACGCATCTGCTCCTCCAAACAATCCTATTCTCCAAATAAAAATTACAAATGGTGCTATAATTAATGCAATTCCAATATTAAATAATTGTGGCAAAATATCCGAATTTATAAAAATTAATAAAAATCCCACAATGCCAAATCCTAACCAATAATAATCATGAATCTCTCTTTTCCAAATATCTATTATAGAACCTATGATCAACATCGTAAGTGCTAACAACATTCCAATTATGTTGTAATTTAAAAACTCAATCAAATTTTTCTCCTTTTTGAATATTTATTATTTTTTGAAAAATAATTCTTTTATTCATATCTTAAATATACAATTACTGTTAACGATCTCTGATGCTTGAAATTTTTTCTTTAATGTCTTCAAATTTTTCTGTTAAAATACCTAACCTCTCTGTTCGCTTTAAAATAAATAATGTCACTCCAATTGCTATTGGAATTATAATGTAAATGATATTTGAATTAAAATCAAATTCTTTTGAATTTGCAGATGCTTCATCTACAGGAATATTTAGAATATCTGCTGTTTTTGAAGTAGTAGATGAGCTAAAACCATTGCCTGAAACTGTTGCTGAGACTGTTACAGTGTTTTTATCATTAGCAAGTATGTTCATTTTTGCAATTCCTTTACTATTTGTTACATTATCCATTTGTAATACCTCTCCTCCATCTGAAGCCCATTCTACATTAAATCCATCTAAAGATGTACTTATCCCTGGAATTGTGATTGACACTTGTGCTTCAATTCTTTCATTCCAATTCATCCCTCCAAGTAATTCTAAAGAAATTTCTGGAGTTAGATCTACTATGTTAATTGAATATTTTGATAATGGAAGATCTTCAGATAATAACGCAAGTTCGACATCTCCACTACCTTGCGATTTTAGTTTAAATGTTTTAAAATATTCTCCTTTTTTTATTACCACTTCTTCTGGAATTTGTAAAATTGATTCATCTGTTGAAACAATTTTTATTATTACATCATCTTTTGAGTAAACTGGATTTCCTGCAGAATTCAATAATTGTATTGTAGATAGGCTTTCAGTATTAGATAAAAGATTTTTTGCAAATGATAGATGTATTTTTGCTGGATCTGCTGTATAGCTAGTCATATCCATGTTTCCTTTAAACTGCCCAACTTGAAAGTTTAATGTTGTACTACCAATTTCAGTTGTTGATACATTAAACAATGCATATGGTTGATTTTTTTTAATTATTTGATTATCTGCATGTGCAAAATTATTTGCGGATAAAGTTAAAACTCCGTCCTCGATAAATGGTGTAACTCCTATTCTTCCATCTTCATCATCAGTCGCAGTACTTGTATCTGTTGTACCTGCTCCATCTCCTCCTGATTCTAGTAAATATCCTAGTACTGGAAATTCTCTTCCAACTAAAATTACTGGTACTAGTGGTTCTACTGT
>JBHIUL010000078.1:0-5900 GCA_042138315.1 Nitrosarchaeum sp. | reverse complement strand
CCTAACCAAATTAGTGCCCCTGCTGGAGGAATCATCCAAAATGCTATTGCATTTAGTTTTGGATATGCCATGTCTTTGTATCGTACCATGATTGGGACAAAGTAGTTACCAACTGCAGATGCAAATGGTATGATGAATAAGAAAATCAATGTGGTTCCATGTACAGTAAATATTCTATTGAATGTCATAGCATCACCAATTATTTGTGCTCCAGGTAAGAACAACTCTGCTCTAATTGCAAGAGCTAATGCACCACCCATAAACAAGAAAGCGATAGATGTTATGAGATATAGCAATCCCACATCAGTATGATGCGTTGAAAACATTATTTGCCAAATTGGGCGTGGTTTTTGTAATTCTAGAACCATTAGTAATTTTCCTCACTTGAAATTTGGGATAAAAGGGTTAGCATCAAGATGATGGATCCTCCACAATTAATTTACCACGCATGTTATAGTGAATTAATCCACAATATTCTCTACATTGAATATCATGTTCGCCAGCTGCTACTGGTGCAAACCATACTGTGTTAACTCTTCCAGGAATTGCATCCATTAAGACAACATAATCATGAATGTTAAATGAATGATTGACATCTTTTGACATTACTTCAAATTTGTATGCTTTACCGACTTTAACGTGTAATTCACCAATTTCTTTTGTTCCATCTTCATGTTCAAATGTCCAGAACCATTGTTGTCCTGTTACTTTGATAACTTCAGCATTTGCTGGTACATGTTCAACAAGTCTTTCAGCTTCCCATGCTTCTGCACCTACCCAAACCATTAAAGCTATTACAACGCCAACATATACCCATTCAGGCCAGTTAGAATGATGTCCCATTCTACCATACTCCTTCCTTTTCATATGGAGTTGGAGTAGCCTTTGGATTAGATTCTCTGAATCTCCAACATAACCAAATTATTGTTCCAGATACTACTGCACCAACTGTAAATGCAACAGTCATCATTCTATAAAATAAATTCCAAATTACCACTCTACGATCAAGATATTGACCAGGTTCATCAGGTGCCGCAGAAACATATTCCACCATAGGAATAATTACCAAAATTGCCAATACTAAGAATAGGGGAAATATACTCTTCATCAGCTGTTGAGTGACGTGACCTTTGATTTCTATTTAAGGGTTTTCAAGATTATTATCTACCAATCTTGATTAAATCTTGATGGATCCATTACATTAAGTCCAGAAATTGAAAATTTTCGTTGGTGCTCTCTAAAAATATTAAGAGATGCATTTGCAATAATTAATTCAAATAGATTTGTAGGTGTGAGATCAACAATGGTAGATAACATCGCTTTGATTGGATCCATATGAGTTACAAGTACAACATTTTCATCAGGATGTTTTTCAACTACATGATCTACAATACCCAATACACGTTTTTTAACTTCAGAAAAAGTCTCAACGCCATTATGAGCAATTTCCAATTCACCATTATAGAATTTCATAAAAACATTACCGTGACTAGTAAATATGTCATCATATGGCACCCCAGTAAATTTTCCCATATCAAGTTCAATTAATCTATCATCAATTGTCACATCAAGAGAATTATGTTTACCAACAATTTCTGCAGTATGTTTAGCTCTTTCAATAGGACTTGAATAAATTGCAGAGACATTCATTTGTTCTAAGAATTTTGCTGCTTTTTCTGCTTGCTCAATTCCCTTTTCAGTTAATGGAATACCAGGAGTTCTTCCAGTTAGAATTCTTTCGATATTATTTTTTGCTTGACCGTGTCGTAGAAAAATAATTGAGCCCAACTTAATCGGATGGCAAATAAAGATAATAATAAGATTCTCAGGAGAATAACATGAAAGTTGGAATTATTGGTGGAACCGGTGGAATGGGAAAAGGTTTTGCTCTCAGATGGTCTCAAAATCATAATGTAATAGTTGGTTCAAGAGATGCTCTAAGAGCATCAGAATCTGCAAAAGAATACACAAATCTTGCTAAAGAATCATTTGGACAAATCAATGGAACAATTACAGGAAATGATAATGTTTCAGTTGCTAAAGATAGCGACGTCTTGATTTTATCAATTCCATATGAAAATATTGATGCTGTCTGCTCAGAAATATTACCTCTAGTCAAAGACAGTTGTGTTGTTGTATCACCAATTGTTCCAATGGTGAAAACTGATGTCGGCTTTGAGTTCATTCCAATCAAAGAAAATAAACCATTCTCATATCAGCTTGTTTTAAAATATATGAAAAATAAATCAAAACTTGTTTCTGCATTTCATGTAATTTCTGAAAAGAAACTTGTTAATCCAACAATGGTACTTGATTATGATATTTTTGTATGTGGTGACGATAAAGAAGCAATTGATGCAGTTAATGGTTTGATTAATGAGATTAAAGGATTAAGACCAATTTATTTGGGACCAGGAGAATTATCATATCTTGCAGAGATTTCTACACCATTATTACTAAATGCAATGATAAGAAATAAAATAAAAAATCCAGGTATCAAAATTATCTAAGTATAGTTTTTGTTAATCATGAGTCATGAATATGATAGACGTGGCAGAAATTGGTATACGGCAATAGGTGCACTTTTTTTAATTATGGCAGGAATTGTTCTTGCTAGACAAATAATACTATGGGGTCCTGAATTTGTGGAGGACTTTATCACAAATTCAGAATTTACTAATGAAAAAATATCAATAGCCATGATTGGCTTTGGTGTTTTTATGATAGTGTTGGGATTTAAAAAACATGAATCGCCGAGATGAATTTTTAACAACTCAAAAAATTTTACATCTTACAACTATAGGAAGTAAAAATATTCCACATGTAGTGCCTGTTTGGTATATGTATAATGCAAAAAAAATTCACATAGGTACAAACACTAAAACTCAAAAGGCAAAAAACATAATGAAAAACAACAAAGTTGCATTTTGTGTAGATGTTGGAGTTAATTCTCCAATATTTGGTGTAATGGGGCAAGGAAATGCAAATATTATTTTAGAAAATAATAAAGTAAAGAGAATTGCAAAAAAAATACTCTCAAGATATTTCAAAAGTTTACAAAACAAATCTGCAGTAGAACTATTAGACAATACTGATTGCATTATAGAAATAATTCCAGATAAAATATCAGTTTGGAGTTATTAGCTAACAAATTCTTCAATTTTGTTCATTGCTGAATCTAAAATTTCAAGACTAGGCAGATATACCAATCTAAAATGTCCACTACCATATTGTTCTCCAAATCCAGAACCGTGTACTGTTAATACTCCTTTTGTTTCTAAAAGTTTTTGTACGAATTCTTTATCAGTTCCGAATTTATTATTTTCAATTTTTGGAAAAGCATAGAATGCACCTTTTGGATTTGGACAAGACAATCCAGGCATTGAGTTAAGTCGCTTTACAACTAAATCTCTTCGCTTTTTTAATTCAGATACAAATTCAGAAATATATCCTTGTGGACCTCGTAATGATTCTAAAGCAGCATATTGTACTGGAAGATTTGTAGCAATTCTTACTCTGGCCAGTTTTGGAAGATTTTCTCGTAATGCATCAAGTTTTGAGGATTGATTGAATGCAATATAGCCAATTCGCCATCCAGACATTAGATGAACTTTAGAAAATCCATTAAGAACAATAACTGGTGAATCTCCTGCAACTTTACCAATTCCTACAAATTTCTGATCAAAAATTATTTGATCATAGATTTCATCACATATTATGTAGAGATTATGTTGATTTGCAATCTCAACTAATTTCTTTAATGACGACTCATTAAATACAACACCTGTAGGATTGTTAGGACTAATTAGGCAAATTGCAATAGTTTTTGAAGTAATTTTTGATTTGATATCATCAATGTCAGGTGTGGAATTATCCAAATCAACTGCAAATTCTACAGGAATTCCCCCATGCAATCTGACATATGAGGCATATGGTGGATAGTATGGTCCAGGTAAGAGTACTTCATCCCCTTCTTCAACAATTGATGAGATTACCATATCAAGTCCTTCAGAAACACCATTTGTAATTAGAATGTCATCAGCTGAAATGGATAATCCTTTTACATTTTCCTTTTTTGCAATTTCTACTCGAAGCTCTTTGAGACCCTCTGATGTAGAGTAAAAGTTTTCACCTTTTCTTATTGCATTAATCATTGCTTCTTTTACATTATCAGGAGGTTGAAAACCAAATTGTACAGGATCACCTATGTTGAGATAATCAACTTTCATTCCTTTCTCTTCGACTTTTCTTGCAGCTAGAACAATATCACGAATTGCATATTCGACACCAGCCACTTTCTTAGATATTTTCAAAGTATCTAGACAGATATTTAGGCCTGTTAAAATCTTACTTGTTTGGACTCGTTGCACAGTCTGGATAGTGCGAGCGGCTTCGAACCGCTAGGTCGAGGGATCGAAGCCCTCCGAGCCCTCTTAGATTATTTTATTAAACAATCAATTCACTTGTAGATGGATTGAAAATATTTACATTCAAAATTGGTTTAGTATTAAGCATAATTGGAATTATTTGGGTATCTTTTGTTTTTCTTCAAGGAGACAGAATATCAGAGGAAACAGTGCTAAAATCATCTAATTCATATGATATAGAATCAAACTTTGAAGGTGTAGGTATTGGATACTACAAAATATTCATCCCAGAATTTGTTGGGGAGCAAATATTTGTTCAGATTTTGGATAAAAATCTGAACACAGTATCTGAGCAAAGCATACAGACAAAAATGTCTGTAGGTTATTTTGATTTTGAGAAAAGTGGGACATATACTCTAAAGATAACAAATCCTTCACAAAATCAGATAAAAATACAAGTAGAATTTGGAGATGCAAAATCTGAAGATGTAATACCTCCAGGCATAATGATATTGGTAGGTGCTGTTATGATTATTGTTTTATCATACATAAAATTAAAAAATTACAAAATAGAACAACCAGATAAAAATATTTTATAAACTGGAAGACATTGAATTGTATGACCAAAAATTAAAACTAGATTAAAAATAAGCCAAGTTGTAAAAAATATAAATGAAATAATTGAGAAAGGAAGCAATACTCTAAGTTTTGTTTTTTCTAGATTTTTTAATATTAGAAATCCACCTAATGCAGATAACACTAGACCAAATTCAAGCGGTTGATGTGACCAAGATATCAAACCATCAATTCCAAGTACATCGTGAGAAATTGAATCTGCATAACCTGAAACAATTTGAATTAATGATCCAATAATTACCAAAATGATTCCTTTTTTTAGAGAATTTTTTGTAGAATTTTGAAGTAAAAGAATAATTCCAATTAGTGCAGCACTAAAAGTTATTGAAACACCAGTGTAAACTACAATGTGTTGTATACTCCAAAAGAATTCAGGTTCTTTTTGAAGATGTGAAATAGCATCCCAGAAACCTGCAGATACAACTACAAAAGGTCCAATTACTGCAAGAATAGAAACTAGTGATACTAATGTACTAGTTTTTGCAAGTGACGAATTTGAAAACTTTTGAATTAATTTCATAATATGAGTACTTTTTGATGGAGGTATTTGAAGCGTTGTAAATTTATCAAATAAAAAAATTGAACAATCTGAGTAATTTTGAGAATTAACTATATTAGTTCAAAAGAATTAGAGATATCATGAGTCCTGGAATAGGGTTAATGAAAAGAAGATTAGAAAAAGAAAAAGATGCCATTGCTTTAGCTATTTCAGGTATTGCAAAACAATACAATATTCAACCCGAAAATATTAAGACATTAGAGACAAAATACGATGCAGATTCAGGAGACTGGTATGTTGCACTTGGATGGGATGAAAAAAAAGCCATCATTAAGATGGATTCAGTATTAGGCACAATTACAGAAATTAAAGAAATTTAATTACATAATAATTTCTTA
>JBHIUL010000077.1:0-5969 GCA_042138315.1 Nitrosarchaeum sp. | reverse complement strand
GAGGATCTTTGCTATAAAACATTTCACTTAGATCAGATTCTTCATTTTTGGTAGGAAAAATAACACATGCTTCTTTTTCATTTAAGATTGTAACTACAGATATACGCTTTATCATTTTTCTCTCAAGAGTACCTTCTCTAATAAATTTCTGAAAGTTTTTCTTTTGAAATATTTCTTCTCTTTCTTTTGGAACAATAGTATCTTCTGAAAAAATTGATTTTATGGTAATTTTAGATTTTAATTTGCTTTCTACAATTTCTATTATTTCCTTTGAATATGGAACTTCAGGTAGTAAATTATAGATATATTTTTCCGAATTATTATGAATTTCAGTCCATTTTTCTAACACTTTAACAAATCCTTTGATTTTTTTATGTTCTTGTAAAGAGCCGAGTCTTTGAATAAATTTAATTTCTAAATCTCCTAAATCATGTTTCTCAAAAAATGATCTATTTTCAGATAAAAATGAAAAAGAAGGCATCATATCACATAATGCTTTACCAAAAACAGTAAGAGTAAAATTTGAATCATTGTCTTTTTCGACCAATTTGTTTTTCAACATCCTAGTGATATTTCTATGAATTTCAGGCGCTGACGCATCTAATTCCTGAGCAATTTTGGAGATTGTGAGTTTTTTTTCGAGTAATAAGAAAAGAATACCAATTCTCTGTTCGCTGGCTAATTCTAAAAAATCTTCAGAAATTCTTTGAGAATCTAGATTCACATTTTAGTGTCGTATTACTAATCTAAAAAATTATGCTCAATATCTAAGATTCTGGCCAATTATTACCACATTTTTGACAGTTACCTCTAAAACCATTGTATTTTGGCTCATGAAAGATAATGACATCATACCGACCACATACATGGCACTTAACAGGTGTGAGATATTGCACATACTATAGTGTGACGATTTTGCAGATTAAGATTGATTGAAAATACAGCTAAAAAATTCAAAAGAAAGCTAATCACAAAGATATTCTTTAAATTGGCATAATATTTTCACTTTCCTATGAAAGAAATCGGTAAAATTTGGATGAATGGTAAACTAGTTCCATTCAAAGATGCCAAAGTACACGTACTTACTCATGCCTTGCATTATTCAACATCAATCTTTGAGGGGATTAGATGTTACAATACTCCTAACGGTTCAGCTATTTTCCGATTACCAGAGCACGTAGATAGATTATTCAATTCAGCAAATTTGTATTCAATGAAAATGCAGTTTTCTAAAAAAGAGATTACCGATGCAATAATTAAAACGGTAAAAGCCAATGGCTTGAAAGAATGTTACATTAGACCACTAGCATACTATGGTTTTGGCACAATGGGTCTTACACCAACTCCAAATAAGGTCGATGTATCAATTGCCTGTTGGGAGTGGAATATGGGAGAAGGGAAAGCAGGAAAATTCTCTGGTGCAAAATGCAAGGTTTCAAGTTGGATAAAGATTGATTCTAGATCACAGCCAATGCAAGCAAAAGCAGCATCAAACTATGCAAATGCAGCACTTGCAAGAGTAGAAGCACTTGAAAACGGATATGATGAGGCAATAATGTTAAACATGAATGGAAAAGTTGCAGAGGGAAGTGCAGAAAATATTTTTGTCGTGAAAGATAATGTTATTCAAACACCACCACTTTCAGCTGGTGGGTTAGAAGGAATTACACGAGATAGTGTGATCCAAATAATTGAAGAGAATGGTGGATTTGTAATAGAAAGAGATCTTGAAAGAGGAGATCTGTATTCTGCTGATGAGATATTTATGACAGGAACCGCTGCTGAAGTAAAATCAGTTACACAGATCGATAAAGTAACTATTGGAAATGCAAAGATGGGCAAAATTACAAAGGAATTACAAAAATTATTTTCAGATGTTACTATGGGAAAAGATGAAAGATTCTTGCCGTGGTTGACTTTTATCTAATTTTCCACGAAGTTTTTTACCAACAAATATCATAATACAAACATGGAGTGTTCTACTGGAAATACGCAAGAAATTTGCTGGTTTTGCAGAAAAGGGCGCCATGAAGACTGTATGAAAGAAATTCCAATGGACAACAAATCAGATGGTCCACATGATTGTACATTTGATACAAAACTTGTTCCATGCAAATGTCAGCATTAAACAATTAATATCAAATAGAAGAGATATGAAAATATTCTATGAGTTACAATAAGGATTTTTGGGATAAATACGCAAATGAAAATGAAGCAAAATTCAATGAGGAATTTGCCAAATTTGTCAGAGATTTGGCTGTTTCACTACGTTGTACAAGCGTAGTAGAAATAGGATGTGGGACAGGAATTGATTTGCGGTTATTTCCAGAAACATTTGATGTTCATGGTATTGACTTAAATGATTTAGCATTAGATATTGCAAAAAAGAAGAGCCCCAAGTTTAATTTTAAAAAAGCCTCAATTACAGAGCTACCTTTTGAGGATTCCTCGATTGATTTTGTTTTTACTCATCAACTTTTGAATTATCTGGAGGACGATCAGTTAGAGAAAGGTATTTCTGAAATGCACAGAATTGCAGGAAAATACATTATGAATTGTGAGAAATATGATGAGGCTGAAAGCAAAATCGATGATAATTCAAAATTTCGAAATATGCAAAAAAGATGGATGAATCATAAAGTTAGAATTGTCAGCAATGTTGATATGCATGAGGAAATCGATCCGGACAAAAGTAGATTTACATTACTAAGAAAACTTTAGAAAATATCTCCAAATAAAATAACAAAATAGAATATTTAGATTTTAAAAAAATAAATTCAAATTTAGAAAGATCTATAAGCAAATACATTAGCAAATATTTTGAATATGACAAACAATTCATGGTGGATAGGACTACCAGAAGAGATTGAATCTGATTTAGAAATTTTATCAGATCTAAAAAATCAAAATTGATTTTAAATTATTATTTCTAATTTTACAAAAAAGCGGGTCTAGTGGGATTCGGACCCACGACAACCGGATTAAGAGTCCGGTGCGCTACCTGGCTGCGCCATAGACCCACAAAAATAGCAAAACTTTGAGTTGTTATTAAGCTTAAGATTGGAAAATAAATGAAAATTTAGTTTTGAGCTTTTGCTTCAATTTCAGCATACTTTTCAAGTATTGCAGTTAGTGCAGTTGAAACTGGAACATCGTTCATTTTTTTCTTTTCTGCAAGTAGTTTTTGGTATGCATCCAATGTGATGTATACTGGAATTGATCCATTTCCTTCAAGGAGTCCTCTGACATTGTATAATGCAGTTTCCATACCTCTTTCTGCAGATTTTGCAAACTTTGCTTTATCTAAAATTGCTCCTAATGGACCAAATGGCATTGCATATTCTACTGACATTGTTACTTTGGTCAAATTAGCACCTAATGATTTGAATTCATTTGTGATTTTCCAGTTCTTAAATGGTCCCTGAATTTGTTTTGCAGAAATTCTTTCATTTCTTACAAATTCAGTTGTCTCACAATCCCATTCTAATCGTTTACCGTTAAAGTCACCAATAATTCTAAAGGTTGTTCCAACACCCATTCCTTCTTTGATATCCATAGGAATTACAGTCATGCCTACTGCATCATTTTTGATTTGATCTGAAACGTGTTCTGGTCTTGCAAAATAGGTAAATACATTCTCCACAGGTGTTTTAATATCGATAGATTTTGTTACGATAGTCAACGTTTCAGTCTCTTGCCAATAAGGATTTAAAGGTTTTGAAGATTTTCCTATGTAAATTGATTAACACTATATTCCTGAAATTATATCAATTTCATAATGATAAAATTGCGATCAGTTTGTATGATAATTATTTTAGTAGCAACAATAATTCCATTATTTTCTGAGGCGTATGCACATTCAATGTTTAATTCAGCTGAAGAATTTTTTGGTGGATATAGAGTTCAAGTTGCAACGTTGCCAGAATTTCCACAGATAGGAGAAAAATCACAGATCCTATTTAGAGTCGGAGATAGCGACTTTAAGGAAGTTGATCATTTTACTATGGGTATTAGGTTCTATTACAATGATCAATTGATTGATACAATAAGTCCAGAGTTTCACAAAGGAGGTCATTACGAAATGGATTATGTTTGGGAAAACACTGGAAATCATGTTGTTAAAGTAGATCTGTATGATATGGATGGGGAATATGAAGTTCTAACTTATACTTTCAACATGGGTACTCAAAGTCCATTTGGATATATTTTCATCATGGCAATTACAATTGGAGCTATTACACTTGGAATAGTTGTGGCATATATTTATCTGCCAAAAATAACACAATTCAAATCTAAATCGTAGATTCAATTGGCTTTTTTGCAATTCTAAATGCAAATAATGTAGTTAGTAAAACCATTGAAAACAACAATATTCCAACTCCTAAATGAATTGCAACAAGTACGGCGTGAAGTTTTAGATCAATTACTAATGCACCAAGTGTGATTTGTGTAATTACAAGGGTAGATGCAAAAGTGCTTGTAAATTTTATCTTTCTATTTGCATTTTTATTAATCCAGCTTCCCACTGTTGTGGCAATTATTAGAGCACCAGTCGTTGCAGCAATTAGTCTATGAGTCCATTCAATGAAATATTCTTCGTTTGGCATTATTCCATTTGGGCAAAGTGGCCACTCAGGACATGTCAAACCAAGTCCAGCTGATGAGATATATCCACCGATGAACATCAAAGAATACAAAATAATTAGAGATGCTAATGCTAAATATTGTAAAGCCAATCTATTCTACGATGAATGAGCCTTGCATTCCCTGTAATGCATGTCCTGGAACGGTACAAATGTAATAGTAAGTTCCTGGTGCACCTGCAGTAAATGTAACACTACCGTCTTGACCAGGTTTTAATGGATTGTTTGGTGATGCTATAGCAGATTTCCAAAGGACATTATTGAAATCTTCTGGATTTGAAACAATACCAAATGAATGAAATGACTTACCTGCGTTTACAGTAGAAAATGTAACTTCATCACCAGACTTTACAGTAAATTTAGGATTGTGTCCTTCTTCACCAGGTAACGCATCAAAAGCTAGAGTTCTAAAATCAGATGATTCAATGAATTTTACACTAAAATCATGATGTACTCCAGTTGGGGCTGCTGCTGTCTTTGGAGTCTCTCCTGCTTGTGCTGCACCAACAATAATTTCTCCAACCATACCTTGGTCTCTATGACCTGGAACTGTACAAATGTAATAGTAAGTTCCTTCTTTAGATGGAATAAATTCAGATGCGCCAGCCATACCAGGTTTTAATGGATTTGATGCAGATGCAATGGCACTACTTGGAAAAATTCCTGCAAATCCTTCTGTATCAGCAGTGACACCAAACGAATGAAATGATTTACCAGCGTTTTCAACATTAAATACAATTTTGTCACCAACATTTGCAGTGATCGTAGGATTATGTCCTTCTTCACCAGGTAATGCATTAAACGATAAAGTTCTAAAATCAGATGATTCTATAAATTTAAGATCTTGTGTGATTGTTTTTCCTGTAGCAACTGCTGCAGATTCAGTATGTTTTGCACCTGCCATCTGAGCAACAACAGGAGCTGGTTGAGATGTCCAATAGTCCCACATTCCAAAAAATATAGCTCCACCGACAATACAAATGCCTAGCATTATTGCCATCATTTTTCCAGTTCTTGCCGGAGTTGTTCTGTAAATATTTTGGTTCTCTTGATTCATTTCATATTCTCCTAATGATGATGGGGGTTCTTTGCTTCAAAAGGATAATAGTATTTGCCACCAAGATTGAATGGATCGTCGGTGTCTGCTATTTTTCCTTTGCCAGAACTGTAAATCATGTTAATCAAGAATATTACCATACTAGCACCAATTATCATTGCACCTACTGATGCAATTTGGTTCATAGCAATCCATTCTGGAATTGGAGGATAATCGAAAATTCTTCTTGGCATTCCATATAGACCAAGTACGTGTTGTGTAAAGAATAC
>JBHIUL010000076.1:0-6127 GCA_042138315.1 Nitrosarchaeum sp. | reverse complement strand
AAATCTATCGTGATACTGGTCTTACACAAATTGGAGGAGATTATAGAAATTTTGTATTTGAGAAACCTGGTTCGATCATAATACGATTTGAAGGAATAGAAGGAACAGCTGGTACTCCTAGTGATAAATCAATTGATGTGACTTCTATAAAGGCTGTAAGAACGGTAGAGTTTTCTACAATTGTTTATGATAATACAGAAAAAATGACTCATGAGCAAATGCAAGTCAAACCTGCTCAGCGTTCAGAATTGTATTATCAATTGTTTATTGTGATAATATTAGCTCCAGCAGTAGTTTTTGTTATGGCCATATTTTGGATGAAGAAAAAACCTAAAAATTCTGATCAAAAATATGGTAGTGTTAAAATTTAAAATAATAAAAAGAAATTAAAAATGATGACCTAATCTAATCGATTAATTCGGTCCAACCTTTAACGAAGACTGAGTTCTTGTAGAGTGGAACTGGTTGTCCAACTGTAAAGTCCATTGGTCTCATCCAAAAGATTGCCTTTGTTGGGCAAACACCGATACATGCTCCATCGGAGATGCATCTTTCTGGGTAGAAGACAAATGCCTTACCTCTTTTCCAGCCTTCGACTGGTTTTACTCTAAGTACATCTGGTCCTAATGTTGTACAGATTTCTACACATAGTGCGCATCCAATACACATTTGTTCGCTGATGTCTGGAATAATTCCTACTGGCATAACAAAATTTCATCCTCTTTTGATCTTAATATAATTTACCCAAAAAAGTGATGCTATAACGCCGTTTGAAATTTTATAACGCCGTTTGAAGTTTTGATCGCTTTTTGAAATACGTTAAAAATTAGAATGTTCAATTTTGAATATTTTTTCAGTATTTCCTAGTTGATTTAATGAATTAAACATCAAACTATTTCCAATTCTTTTAAGATGATACATTCCAGATTTTTTTGAATCAATAATATGCCTACCTCCTGGCGAAAGAATCCATTCACTGTTATCGTTTTTTCGTACAATGGCAGTGATTATTACTAATGATCCACTTTCCCTACCGATAGATGAAAGTAACATTAATGATGCATTAATGAATCTGCCAGATTCTTTATCATCAAATATGTTGTAAAAACCGTTAAACGAATCAATTACTACCAAGAATTTCCCATAGGATATTTTTTTTGTAATTTCAATCATATTCTCTTTCCAATTTGTCTTACTTGGACGATAAATCACCACTTTATCGTTTTTCTTAATCATTTCTGAGACGATATAACCACTATAAAGTAAATCAAAATCTAAAAAAATCACTGGATAGTTACTAGAATTAATTAATTCATTTAGGAATTCAGATTTGAGAAAAGGCTCAGAACATAAAATTATGTTTGGATTTTTATCTGAAAATTCATTTTTTACATATGTTAAATTATTATCTAAAATTGGTTCATGATTTTTATCCAACAACACTTTAGTGTTTACCAGATATAATAATGAATTTAGCTTCAAAAGACATATCGGAAGATTTTCCCAACTCTGATAAAATTTATCTAAATAATGCTTCTGTTTCTTTAATGCCTTTACAAAGCATTGAAGCAATGAACGATTTTTTAATTTCTTATAATTCAATTGGACCAGATTCGATTGATTCTAAACCGTTTATTACTGAAAAATTACAAAATACTAGAAAAATTATTGCAAAAATTATTAATTGTCAGCCTGAAGAAGTTATTCTAACTCAAAGTACTACAGATGGAATAAACATAGTATCAAACGGTCTCTCCTTTGGACCAAACTCTAATCTTATAATTCGTGGATTAGCACATGAACATCATTCAAATTTTTACCCATGGCTTAGATTACAAAATAAAACTAAAATCAAAAATTTATCTATAGACAAAAATGGGTTTTTCGATTTTGATGAACTTGAATCATTTCTTGATAGTAATACAAAACTAATAGCCATTAGCCATGCATTATACAACACTGGTTCAATATTGCCAGTTGAAAAAATTGGAAAAATGCTTGAAGACAAAACTTCATTTTTTATTGATAGTGCACAAACTGTAGGTTGTATAGGTAATTTTGATGTGACAAAGATTGGTTGTGATTTTATGTCTTTTAACGGTTCTAAGTGGTTATGTGGACCTATGGGAACAGGTTTGTTTTATTGTAATAAAAAATCACATGAATTACTTGAACCCATTACGATAGGCGGAGAATCAGCAATGATCTATGATGACACAAATTTAGCATACAAAGACATTCCTGATAAATTCCAAACAGGGTTTCGTAATTATGTTGGAATAGTAGGTCTAGAATCGTCAGCAAACTATCTTCTTAAATATGGTATGGCAAATATACGCAAAAAAGATCTTCATCTGTCAAATCTTTTAAGAGAAGAACTCTCTAAAATAAAAAATATTGTTCTTTATGGCCCAGAAAATCCTCAGGAAAGAACCAGTATAGTTTCTTTCAATATTGTCGGTCATGATCCACAAGTAATAGTGGAGAAATTGGAAAAACAGAATATTGTATTAGCTGTTAGAGAAATTTTTGATCAAAAGATTGTACGGGCATCACCCCATTTTTTTAATACCGAATCTGAAATACTTAGAGTAGTTGACGTAATAAAAAATCTATAAATTTTCTTGCTCTTCTATTACCATCATCGTCAGAGTTGATTGTATTTTACCAATTTTTCTAACTTTATTTGTGATAATTGCCCGTAGTTTTTCAGCATCTTTGGATGATAATTTTAAGACTATATCGTATACTCCATAGACTCCTTGAACCTCATATTCCATATTTTCATCTGCAAGAATACGCTTGATATCAGCTATTATCGATTCATCAGATCCTAGGTCAGAATTCAATAAAACATATGCAGTAGGCACATTGCAGATTTTCATAAAACACTATTTAACCTTTCATAGATCTCAAAAACTGATTAATCTCCATCATAATTCATTGATATGAAACTAATTGATCTTACATTGACAATATCTCAAACCATTCCTACTTTCCCTGGTTCTCCAAAACCACAATTCATTCTTTGGTCATCACTAAAAGATGACGGATATAATCTTGAATTATTATTTCTTAGTTCTCATACTGGAACTCATCTTGATGCACCATATCATTTTGTAAAAAATGGAATAAAAATACATCAGATAGATCTTGATCGATTAATTGGCAATGGTATATTGGTAAAAATAAAAAAAGGAAAAAATCAAGCAATTACCAAAAACGATTTGATTTTATTTGAAAGAAAAAATGGTGATATCCCAAAACATTCATCAATATTTTTTCATACTGATTGGCAAAAAAATCTAAATAGTAATTATTATTTTACTAATAATCCTGGATTGTCTGAATCAGCCACCGCATATCTTATATCAAAAAAGATCAACTTGGTTGGAATTGATTCACCTAGCATAGATTTAGGAAAAAATAAAACTTTTAGTGTTCACAAAATGCTTGCAAAAAACAATATCTTAATTGTTGAAAATTTAGCAAATCTAAATAAAATACCTTCAAGACAATTTGATTTTATAATTTTACCATTAAAACTTAAAGATGCAACTGGTTCTCCAGTAAGAGCATTAGCTATTCAACGCACAAAATGAAATCTATTCTTTTTATAATTTTTAGATAATTTACCAATAATTGGAATCTGATTTCCACAAAACTTGCATTTGTTTTTCTCATCAAGATTCCAACTTTCAATATCAAAACCATATCTTTTGATTACAATGTTCTTACATTCAGGACAGTAAGTATGTTCTAGAGAATGACCTGGGACATTTCCAATATACGCATACTTTAATCCAACTTTTTTTGCAATTTCATAATGCTTTTCTAGAGTCTTAACAGGAGTAGAATCAAACTCCATCATTTTATAATCTGGATGAAAACGTAAAAAATGAATAGGCATCTCTGGGCCTAATTGATCATAAATAAATTTACATAATTTTTCTGCATATTCTAAATTATCTCCGACTTGTGGAATGATAAGATCTGTTATCTCCACATGAATTTTTGTCTTATTACGAATTTCTAATAACGTATCAAAAATAGGCTGTGGATCAGGAACTCCGATAAACTTTTTCGTAAAATTTGGTTCTGCATTACCCTTGAAATCAATTGTTATAGAATCTAAAAATTCACCCATCATTTTTACTGATTCTGGGGTATCATATCCATTTGAGACAAATATGTTGTACAGATTTTTTTGATGTGCTATTACACCACAATCTCTTGCAAATTCTATGAATATGGATGGCTCATTGTATGTGTATGCAATTCCATCTGCACCATTATCTAATGCAGTTTGTACTACTTGTTCTGGAGTCATGTCTGTGCCCTCGACCTTTCTTCTTTGACTAATATCATAATTCTGACAATATTTACAAAGCCAGTTACACCCCGTTGTGGCAATAGAAAATACTTTAGATCCTGGATTGTAATGAATGACCGGTTTTTTTTCTATTGGATCTACATGACCTGCTATCACTTTACCATATACAAACAGGTCTAGCTTTCCATTTTCATTACCACGTATTCCACATAATCCAATTTGTCCGTCAGCCATCTCACAATATCTCGCACAAGCTGTACAACGAACTTTTTTGTTAGGTAATTTTTCATAAAGAATTGCCTCCTTATTCATTTCAGTTATTCATACGTGATTTTCCCATATAAGGTGCATCTGTTTTTCGCAATCCTAAAAGTATGGAAAATATGAGAATTATTATGAGCAAACCTGGAAATATTTGGAGAAAAGTTCATGGTAAAATTACTAAAAAACCAACTAATTTTTCCTGGTTAATCGAAAATAAGCTCGCAGGTTCAGGTATTCCTACAAGTTTTGATGAGTTAGATTGGATTCTAAAACAAGGTGTTACATCAATTGTAACTATGACTGAAAACTCACTACCAAAAGAATGGGTAAGTGATATTGATTATTTGCATGTACCTACACCAGATCTTACTGCTCCTGATATGGACAGAATAGATACGGCAGTTGAATTTATTCAGGAAAAAATTTCTAATGATAAAACAGTAATGGTTCACTGTGCAGCTGGAATGGGAAGAGCAGGTACTATCTTAGCTTGTTACTTGGTAAAATATCAAAAATATTCTGCAAAAGATGCAATTAATAAAATTAGAAAAGAAAGACCTGGCTCAATTCAATCTGAAGTACAAGAACTAGCTATTACTTTTTATGAAAAACATGTACGAAATAAATAATCTACACAAACTGTGAAATTATTTTTCCATCTACAATTTTGATCTTTAGTATTTTATTTCCTTGAAACACTAAAGTCATCCCACCTTCAGAATCAGGATCTTCAACCTTTACCAGTTCTACCATTTTAATTTGTTCAAATTTATCCATGCATTTTCACCTATTCTGGAATTGATATTGCATCTATCTTTCCATCCACTGCTTTAATGAACAAAAATCTGTTATCTTTGAAGATAAAGGTAATTCCTCCTTCCTTATCTGGTTCTTCAACTTCAAGTATTGGCTGTCCTAAGAGACCATCATATTTTGCCATATTATTCAACCAAAAAAGTTCCTTATATCCCTAATTGATTGTGATCTCAATTTCCTTAGAGTTATTTTTAATATTTCCTGGTTCTGTATAGTGGTGTTTCTGCCAAGAAGCAAAGACCTCAGCTGCAATCTTATGCTTACCTTTTCCTAATTCTGATGCCTTGAAAACAATTTTTTCATCAAAATCAAATAATTCTTGCCTTACCTCTTCTTCAGATAATCGAATAAATGGCTCAAAATTTTTGGCCACTTGAACCCAAATTCTTCTATCTTTATGAGGATTAACCAATTTGGGATTTCTAGTCCAAAAAATTGATGCTTTTCTGTAAGTATCGATAGTTTTACCTAATTCTTTTTTCCTAAACCCACCATAACTTAATTTTATGCCATATTTCATTTTGAATGACACATCATTGTTGTTATATGCATTAGTCCAATTTGCCTCATTGAATGCATCTCTTAGTCCACCTTCTACTCTAAAACTGACATTGACCTCTATAGTGTCATTTAGTGCGTATTCTTCCTTGGTTTTTACTATACCAATGTCTGAAATCTTACTTTCTACCATTCTAACCGCTCATAATGATTTAT
>JBHIUL010000075.1:1770-6177 GCA_042138315.1 Nitrosarchaeum sp. | reverse complement strand
GTACAGATGTTCTAACCCATAAAACTCCAATTCCTGTAGGTCCCAACATTTTATGCCCAGAAAATGCAAAAAAATCACAACCTAATTTTTCAATGTCAACGGGCATATGTGGAACAGCTTGAGCCCCATCAACCAAAGTTAACACACCATATTCTTTGCATTTTGAAATTATTTTTTCAGCGTCAGTGATAGTACCAAGAACGTTAGACATTAAGCTAAATGTTACAAGTTTGACTTTACCTGTTGCAAGGTATTTTTCAAGATCATCTAAAATTAACTCGCCATTATCATTCATTCCAATATATTCTAGCTTTGCTCCTTTTTCCTGAGTCAGTAACTGCCAAGGCACAATATTGCTATGATGCTCATATTCAGTAGTAACTATAATGTCATCTTTTTTGACATGTGTTCTACCCCATGCATATGCAACTAAATTAATTGCCTCAGTTGTTCCCCTAACAAAAATTATTTCTT
This sequence comes from Nitrosarchaeum sp., assembly GCA_042138315.1. GTDB lineage: Archaea > Thermoproteota > Nitrososphaeria > Nitrososphaerales > Nitrosopumilaceae > Nitrosarchaeum. Next base: position 5,703 of record JBHIUL010000075.1, on the reverse strand, counting down.
CTCTATTTTTAATGTGAATAAAATTTGCAATTTTATCTCTTGTTGCCTCATAAAGTTCAGTTGCTTCTTCTGCCAATGCATATACTGCACGATGAATGTTTGCATTATGATTCCTATAATAATCAGAGATTGCATCAATTACTTGGTTCGGCTTTTGTGTAGTAGATGCATTATCCAAATACACTAGAGTCTTGTTGTCCCTTACAGTTCTTTCTAAAATTGGAAAGTCTTTTCGTAAATTTTCAAAAGATTTTTGGGCGCTTTGCATTTTTAAACCTCCACGTATATCTCGTTTTGCTCTATTTTAGTATTGTATGTTTTTAGCGGTATTTCTGCAGGAAGATTTCCTGGCTTTCCAGTTTGTAAATTAAAAACAGAAAGATGTAATGGACATCTTACTCCTTCTTCACTTAGAAATCCCGTAGATAGATCAGCGTCAGCATGAGTACATATTAGATCAGTTGCATAAATTTTTCCTTTTTGATTTGCCAAAAGAATTTTTTTATTATCATGAGAAAATCCAAAGAGTTGTCCAGTTTTTACTTGATCCAATTTACAAGCTTTAATCCATTGAGTCAAGTTTATCACCGATACTTGTAATGTTGTTCAATTTCAGAATCTTCGTTGTAACGTGTTTCCTCAATTTCAACAAACTTTGTTAGTTCTTCATCAGTGTTAATTGTCAATTCACGTGCATCCCATTTAGATTCAATCAAGTATGCAATCCATGCTCGTACTTGATATGACATTTTTCTTGATAATGGTTCCAGAAACCCTTCAATAATTGTTCTTTCAGCCTCGGCCTTAGTCAAACATCTGGATCTAAGATAGAAAATTTGTTCTTCGTCAATTTGAGCTACAGATGCAGAATGGGTTGCCTTTACATCATTGGTAAAAATTTCCAAGCCAGGTATTGCATCAGATTTTGCATCTTTATCAAGCAAAATAGAACGTCCGGACAAGAATGAGTTTGATTTTGTGGCCTTTTCTTTTATTCTAATCATTCCTTTGAAAAGAGATTTTGATTTATTTCTTAGAATAGATTTTTCAACAACTCTGCCATCAGTAGATGGGCTTTCATGATTTACATTTGTTTGAATATCAAAAGATTGTTCATTATTTCCAAAGATTACTTCAGAATCATTAGTAGATGCCCCAGTTCCATTGAGGAAATATTCTATTTTATATCTAGACAACATAGAACCAAACAATCCGGAATACCAATTTACTTTGGAATCTTGGCCCAAGTCAGTTCTTCTGGTGGAGAAATTAACAGTAGTCTGGTCCATTAACTGCAATGTTGTAATATCAAGTTGTGCGTTTGAAGCAATGTTGGTGTTAAGTAATTCAAGGTATGCTTGTTGTTTTTCTGCTTTAAATGAATATAATTCCTGAATAATTACTGCCTTGCTACTTTCGTCTGCAAAGATTACATTTCTAGCAATAGTTGAAATCCCATCATCAGACAAACATGACAAAATATGGATTGGTTTTTCCAATACTAAATTACGAGGTATGTGAATAAAAATTCCAGAATTAAATGCAGCATTATTTAGTGCAGTAAATTTATCTTCTTTTGAATTTGATGCCTCTAGTGCTTTTTTTACCAACTCAGCGTTATTCTTGATTGCATCATCAATAGAAGTAATGACTAGTCCTTTTGATTTTAATTCATCAGGGATGTTAATTTTGTAGGTGTTACTTCCTATTTGAATAATGCATGTTTCTTTTTCTAATTCATGCAATCTTTTTTGAAGAAATTGAGGAACTGTGTTAGTAGTGGTTGACGAAAAAGAAACTTGTTGAGGATCCATTTTTTTTGCATCTGTGTATTTGTTGTATAATGGAGATGTCTCAATTGGTAAAGCATCATAGATAGACAATGAGCTCTGTCTGTATTGTTTTAACCAATCAGGTTCATTTCGTGATGTAGAAATTTCTTCAACATGACGAGAATTAATTTGTGCTAGTGTTTGAGACATGATTAATCGAAAATGAAAGAGGGGGTTAACCCACTGAATCGTCCATCTCTAACTTGATGAGTCGGTTTAATTCTACAGCGTATTCCATAGGCAATTCTTTTGTGAATGGCTCCATGAATCCATTAACAATTAGAGATAATGCTTCTTCTTCAGTAAAGCCTCTAGTCATAAGATAGAAGATTTGGTCATCTCCAATTTTACCCACAGTTGCTTCGTGTGTGATTGTGGCGTCTTCTTGATTAATTTCCATGTAAGGATAAGTATCTGTTTTTGATGTATCATCTAACAATAATGCATCACATCTTACAGTAGCTTTTACATTAGTTGCACCTTTTGCAACATTAAGTAATCCTCTGTAAGTTGATCTTCCATCTAATCTACTAACAGACTTTGATGTGATTTTTGATGTGGTGTTTGGTGCAAGATGAACCATTTTAGCGCCAGTATCTTGGTGTTGACCTTTTCCTGCAAAAGCAATAGATAGTGTTTCACCATATGCTCGCTCACCTAACAAATAGATTCCAGGATATTTCATTGTCAGTTTACTGCCAATGTTACCATCAATCCATTCTACGGTTGCACCTTCATATGCATAAGCACGTTTTGTGACTAGATTGTAAACATCACTACTCCAATTTTGGATTGTCGTGTATCGTAATTTTGCATCTTTGTGAGCTACGAGTTCAACTACTGCTGAATGTAATGATTCAGATGAGTATACAGGTGCAGTGCATCCTTCAATATAATGAACTTCAGAACCTTCATCAGCAATGATTAGTGTTCTCTCAAATTGACCAATGTTTTCAGCATTAATTCTGAAATATGCTTGTAATGGCATGTCAACTTTGACTCCTGGTGGAATGTAGATAAATGAACCGCCACTCCAGACTGCACTGTTTAGTGCTGCAAATTTATTGTCCTCTGGAGGAATTATTTTACCAAAGTATTTTTTGAAAATTTCAGGATATTGTTTTAGTGCAGAGTCAGTATCCAAAAACAAAACACCTTGTTTTGCCAAATCTTCTCTTAGACTATGATAAACAACTTCTGATTCATATTGTGCACCTACTCCTGCCAAGAATTTCTTTTCAGCTTCTGGAATTCCTAATTTGTCAAAAGTAGCTTTTACTTCTGCTGGGACATCATCCCAATTCTTTTCAGTTTTCTCAGTTGCTTTTGCATAATAGTAGATATTTTGGAAATCAATAACACTTAGATCTCCTCCCCAAGTTGGCATTGGTTTTTGCATAAATACTTCATAAGATCGTAATCTGAAATCAAGCATCCATTGTGGCTCATCTTTCATTTTACTAATAGCTATAACAGTTTCTTTTGAAAGGCCTTTTTTACTGAGATGTACATACAAATCAGTTGAATCTTTAAAATCATATTTTGAATAATCCATGTTTAGATTTTCTGTAGACATGCTATCCATAACATCGTTATATTATAAATACATGAGGAAAAATAGGCACAGCTAAATAGCTTGAGCTAAATTTGAGTGTAAAAACAATCTCGTAAAAATATTAATTCAATATCGAGGCAATCCATCATCTTTGATTTTTTTCCATTTCTTTTTATCAGCAAGTGCATTTGCAGTAAGATAATTTGGCGGAGTTCCCATAGCTCTAGCCATTTTCTTTTTGCGTGCTTCCATTTGTCCAGGAGTCATTATATCTCTCCTATGATTTGTAAATTACAAATTTGTTGCATTTCCAAAAATATAATTCCATAAAATCTATTTAGCCATATTTTCTTGTTTGCGGCATGCCTTTTTAGAGAGGAATTCAAATTAAAAAAAATAAAAAAATTAATGAAGACAGTTTGGAATCTTCTTTAATTTTGATACCACTGAGATTTTACCTGCACCATTTACAATAACAAATAGTACCATGGCAAGTAATGCAAGATCATAATCCCAGCCTCCTTGAGATATTAGAAATCCTTTTTC
>JBHIUL010000075.1:0-1670 GCA_042138315.1 Nitrosarchaeum sp. | reverse complement strand
TCATCGTTAGGATTAGTACATGGTGTAGGAAGAGCAATACCATTAATTTTATTTTCACTTCTTGCAGTTCTAGGAGTAAATGCAACAAGAGGCCTTACCACAAATAGAATCAAAATTGAAAAGATTACAGGATGGATGCTTATCGTGATTGGTGCATTTCTAATAATTAATGGCATACCTGGAGGACATGATTGGTATGAAGGAACAATAGTTCATCTTGGTTGGAATAATCTAATATCAACTACAGGGCTACCAGTAGAATTTCATGTAGGTCAACACATGCATCAAAATCCATATGGTTTTACATTACATGAAGATCTTGTACCAATATTATTTGCAGGAATAATCATATTTCCAATAGCATGGTATTTTAAAAATAGAAGAGAGGTGAAAGATACCATATGAAAGATCCAGTATGCGGAATGGAAATTGATGAAAAACATGATTCCATAGAATACAAAGATAAAAAATACTATTTCTGCTGTGCAAGCTGCAAATGGGCATTTGAAACCAATCCTAGTCAATTTGAAAAACAATGAAAATAGAAATCCTGACAACGCCGGCATGTTCCAATTGTAGTATTGTGGAAAAAATGTTAGATGAAATGGGAATGAAATATCAAATAATAGACGTTACAGAAAATCCAGAATATCTTCAAAAATATCAGATATTCACTGCCCCAGGGATAGTAATAGATAACAAACTAGAGTTTATTGGAGTTCCATCAAAAAAAGAACTTGCCAAAAAACTATCCTAGTTTAATCATTAAATATACATACATTGAAAATCAATTATTGGCACACAAATTAGATGATCTGGATGTATCTATACTTAAATCGCTAATGAGTGACGGACGAAAATCATTCCGACACATATCACGAGAATTATCAGTAAGCACTCCAACTATAAAATCAAGATATCAGAGATTAGTAAATCTTGGATTCATAAAATCAATTTCGCCCATACTAGATGAAAATTTAGTAGATAAAAAACTGCAAAAGGAATTATCAAATACAAATCTCAAAGTTACAAAAGACCAAATCAAAAAAGGTCTATCATTAAAAACAGATTGTGATTATTGTGAAGGGGGGATATCAGGCAAGCCGCAGGTATTGAAGTTTGGCAAGTATGAAAGATTCTTTTGTTGTGTATCATGTAGAACTTTGTATAAAGAAAAACATGCAGGTAGAATTGAATCATTGTCAAACAAATAGTCCTTACTCTTTATCTATTTACAAAAAAATAGTTTTTAAAATATCCAAGAACCTAAAATACACTTTATGAATAAATAATGAATTTAAAAAATTAAGATTGTTCTGCTGATGCCGTTGCTTTTGGTAGAGCATTTACTGGATCAACAGTAATTGTTACAGTGTCAACACTTTCTCTGCCATTATCGTCATATACTTTGAGTTCAAATACTAAGACTTTGATTTCACCGTTTGCTACAACTGGAGACTTGAATGTTGGGGCAACTGTAGATGTTGAGGACAACACTACGGTTTCACCAGAGACTTGTCTCCACAAGAATGAGAGTTTTTGCATTTCTGGGTCACTACTATTTTTGCCATCTAGTGAAACTTTGATACCTTCATTTACAATTTGATCAGGACCAGCATCTGCAATTATTGGCAGATTCAATACGTTGACAACTTTAATTTCCATACTAT
>JBHIUL010000074.1:3800-6212 GCA_042138315.1 Nitrosarchaeum sp. | reverse complement strand
GGTGCAAGAATAATTGTATCTAATCTTGATATTGGTGTATTTGCAATTGGTTCATACTCTGTACATGGTATGGAGAGCTCAACTGATCCACCTGCAGTAAATTCTGGAAGTATGATTGCTGAATTTTTATCAGGAGATCCTGCAAAGAATCCATTTGCATTTTTTCCATTTTATGTAGCAGCAGGCATTGGAATATTGGTTGGAATTTTATACTTGACTAAGAAGCGTTCTTAGTTTTGTAATATTTACAATTATTTTTAATTTTACATACGTTACACATTGGTGATATTGGCTTGCAAATATTTTGACCATACATAACAAAAGTATCATTAATTTCAATCCAATATTTTTTTGGAATTTTTTTCATTAGTTCTTGTTCAGTTTCTTCTGGAGTTTTGGTATCTACTAATCCTAATCTATTTGAAATTCTATGAACATGAATGTCTACTGGAATTGCTGGCTTGTCAAATGCATAAACTAGTACACAATTTGCAGTCTTTCTTCCGACTCCTGGTAACTCTACTAATTTTTCTAAACTGTCTGGAACTTTTCCTTTGTACTTGGAATTAATAATTTTAGCAACCTCGATTATTCTTTTTGATTTTACATGATAGAATCCTATTGATTTTATAATTTTCTCAACATCTTTTATTTTTGCATTTGCAAGTTCTTTTGCATTTTTGTATTTTGAAAATAATACTTTGACTGCTTTTGTTGTAGTTTCATCTTTTGTTCTTGCTGAAAGTATTGTTCCAATTAAAATGCTAAATGATCCTGTTTCTGCTTCATGTAGTTCTCTTAATGCAGTCATCCTTGGAGGCTTTACGGAAATCATGGTATTCATCATTCCACTAAGAATTTTCTGCATATTGTATGGAATTTTACGTACAAGTATTATATCTGTAATAGTCAAACTAGTACTATTGGAGTTAACAAAAGAGGAAGAGTCTGCTCTAAAAGGTGAACAAGGTGAAATTATGCAGATGGCATACAGAATTTTAGTTGCAACAGGAGAGGCAACAGATGCAGAGAAACTAGTTCCTATTGATTGGGCACATCTTTCTGGTGTAAATTATAATACAATTGGAGATGCAGGTGAAGAATTTTTATCTGGTATTAGTAAAAATGCTCGAGTCAAAGTCAAAACAACACTTAATCCAATGGGGTTTGACATAGATAATGTATCGAATTATCACCTAAACGATAATTTTATTTCAAAACAACTATCCATAAAAAATTCATATGAAACAATGGGGGTTACTCCATCGTTTTCTTGTATTCCTTATGAGATTTTTGATATACCGAAAGCTGGAACTCAGGTTGCATTTGCAGAAAGCAATGCGGCGATTCATGCAAATTCATATGATAATTTAAAGACAAACAAGGAAAGTGCATTTAGTGCACTTGCTAGTGCAATTACTGGAAAAAGCCCGTACTCTTCATTAAGAAAAGAAGATACTCCCAATCTCACAATTAGGATGAAAGTAAAAAATCCAAATGAATTGACTTATGGGATGCTTGGATTTTTTGCAGGAAAAGTTGGAGATACATCTGTAAACATTTCTGGTCTTGGAGAAATGGATAAACGACAATGCAAAGCAATGTGTGGAGGAATGGGCACATCTGGAACATGTGCTAAATTTCTTTTTGGTGACGGAAATCCAGATTGTGAAAAAATAGATTTTGATAAAAAAGAGATGCAAAATGTTCATGATGAGCTAAATACTGCTGAGAAAGGTGATTTGATTACACTTGGTAGCCCACAATTAGGGCTAGAAGAAATGTCTGATCTTGTTGGTAAACTAAAAGGCAGATCTTTTAAAAAGAGATGTATGATTTTTTGTCCTAGAACTGTAAAGGAACAAGCAAAAAAAATTGGCTATACAAATGAACTTGAAAGAGCAGGATGTGAAATTCTTTCTGACTGTTGTACATGTTTGACTCCTTTGATAAGCAAAGATGACGTTGATGCTGTTACTACAAATAGTATCAAAGGAGCTTTTTATCTAAAAAACTCTAATGGTGTAAATGTTAATTTAAAATCATTATCAGAAATAGTTGAAGATGAAACAAAATGAAAATTCTAGTTCAAGGAAAAACACAAGGAATAATCCTGAAATCATCAAATCCTATTAATTTTCTAGGCACAGTTGATAAAAAAACTGGAATTATTAGTGACAAAAATCATGATCTTTATGATAAATCTATAAAAAATTCCATCTTGGTATTTCCATCTGGTGTAGGAAGTAGCGTAGGTGCATACACGATTTATTCGATCAAATCTAATAACACTGCACCACTTGCAATGATTTGTCAAAAAGCAGATCTTACTGTTGCAACTGGTTGTGCTCTAGCTAATATTCCACTTGTAATAGTAGATGAAGAAAAATTTTCTTCATTTCAAACTGGACA
>JBHIUL010000074.1:0-3700 GCA_042138315.1 Nitrosarchaeum sp. | reverse complement strand
GCACGAACAAAATCATCCACACTTATTTTTTTAACAATCTCTTCTTCCATTTTTAAAAATTCAAATCTAACTTTTTTTGCAGCATCTACCATTTCTAATCCATGTGGTTCAATTATGGCATAACAAATAGAATTTTTTTTAATTGTTTCAGGAGGACCACATGTTACAACATAATCATCTCCTTGTGGCATTAATCCAACAGCTAGTTTGAGAGTAGATATCTTTACAAAATTTCGTTGTCCTTCTATACTGAATGATCCTTTTGGAAGAAATTCTCCACTTGGAGCTGATTTTCTGACTTGATCTGGATTTACCCAAAATGCACTGACGCCATACATGCCCTCTCTCCATGCTCTGCTAAAACAAACGGTTGCATGAGCAACTTCATTCAAACTAGCTGTAGGTGGATTTTCTGCATTCTTTAGTATAAAAAAAGGTGATCCAAAAATATCACCATGAAATATTTTGTCATTTTTTTCTAAATGTTTTCTTACTACTGCAGAATTTGAAGGTGCATCTCTTCCACCTATTGCAAGAATTCCATCTGATGTGAAAAACCACCTGTATCTTTCGTACCAATTCTTTTTTCTAATTTCTGCAAATGAAACTGATTCTTTTTCAGTTTCCGCTTTATTTTGTAGTTTTGACAGTTTTTTCTGCGTATTAATTTTAATCTGCTCAATTGATTTTATTGCACCTGACTTTCGTTTTGCTTCATTAAATAACACTGATGCAATTGACTGCAATGGTGATTGTGAGTTTACCTTTATCTTTTCATCATCAACTACAATAAGTGTAATTCCTTTTTCTTTGATCAATTTAGAATTGTATATTGTTAATATTTCCTGAGCTCTTGAATCCTCAATAGATGTAATGCCTTTTGAGATCATCTCAAAAAGTGAATTTGCAACATTAGTTATGTGCCTAGATTTCTCTTTTACTGTTTCTACAGCTTTTTCTTGTTCTGCTATCTGATTTTCCAGTTCTTTTATTTTCTTATCAGAACCACCAGTTTGAATTGATTTACCTATTTTTACAAGGTTTTCTGTAAAAACAGTATCCAAACCTTCAATGAAGCTTTTTACACTTGTACATTTTTCATCAGAATTGCTCAGTCTAATCGGAATAATTTCTGTTTTCTCATCTCTGATGATAATTGGTTCATGCTTACCTGTAACAACATCTGTAACAACTTTTTTTGTTGTATCATAGAGTTTCTTTATTTGCTCAGCTGTTAGATTGATTCCCACACATTTTGAATCTATATTTGCGATTTCAAATATTCCTTCAACATATTTTTTTGGTAATCCTAATGTTCGCCCAAGCCATTTTCCTGCTACTAACTCAGTCGTCTTTAGTTCTTCAAAGTCTGATTCTGTTATTTTGAGTACATTTAGACCATTCATAGGTGGCGGTGTATACACTAAACCAACACCAAGTTTTCTGTGTCTTACATCAATTGAATGTTGTAATGCAAGAATCTTCATTTCATTATTACAAAGTAAAATATTTCCCTCACCAAAAAATTCCCCAACAATTACAAATTCTTTATCAAATCCAGCAAAAGTAAAATATGCAATTCTTTCTGACTCTATCTGTTCTATTTTTTTTAGCTTTAATCGTAACAGATCACTTCGTAGTCTTTTTAGTAATCTGTTAGGTTCCATTTGCTCAATTTTTACAGATGTTAACCACACACCTTCTGTAGATATCATCATAAAGAGATCTGATTTTTCAGTATGATGTAATTTGAATAATATGCTGTCTTTAGATACACCGTAGATATTACTCACATAGTAGTCTTGTGTTGCTTCTGAAATCTGATCTACTAAATAACGAAGTTCTATTCCTGCAAGAGTCACAATAATCTGTTCAGTATCCGAAATTATACTCTTACTCTCTTTTATGCTCATTTTATGACCAAAGATTTTAAACGAGGCTTAATGGAGTGAACCTAGAAATTTACTTGGCAAAATTCAAAAAGAAGAAATCTGAACCTACACCTGATCCTGAAGACTCTAAAAAAGAGTCAATTAAAGAGGATGATAACAAACTCCCACAAACTGAATCAACAGAACCTGACTCTGAAACCTCGGAACCAGTAGAAACTCAAGCAGGAAAAAGTGAAAAAGACAAGAAACTAGACCGTTTATTTTGGTTAAGAGTTGGCTGTGCAGTAATTGCTGGCACACTTGCAACTTTCCTCTTTGAAGATATTGAGGGGGAAGAACGAAGATGGGCATCAATTGCATTCATGATAATTGTCTTTATCGTTACTGTATTTATTGCAAAATCTATGAAGATACCATTACCTTCATCAGATAGAAAAAAAATTGTAATGCAAGGAATAGGAAGTTATATTTTCATTTACCTCTTTGTATGGATTATAACATATACTATAGTACATGCAGGTACTATCTCAAGCGCCATACGTCCAATTTCATAACAAACATTGGGTTTGGTTTATGTGGAATTATAAAACACCGGGAATACCTGATGAGGCTTTTGAGCGATCTGAAAATGTACCAATAACAAAAGAAGAAGTACGAGTTATTCAGATTAGTAAAGCAAAACTTTGTCCTGGATACACTGTTTATGATATTGGATGTGGAAGTGGTTCAATATCAATAGAAGCAGCAATTCAAATCGAATCTGGTAAAGTAATTGCAATAGATTATGATGTAAATGCAATTGAATTGACAAAAAAAAATATTGAAAAATTTGGATTAACAAACATATCTGTAATACTTGGTAATGCAAAAGAAAAGATCTCAGAACTTGATCAAGCTGATGCCATATTCATTGGAGGAACTGGAGGCGATACAGAAGATATTGTCAAAATCTGTCAAGACAAACTCAAACCTGGTGGAAGAATTGTCATTGGGATAATCTTAATTGAGACTTTATATTCTGTCCTGAAAGTTATTGAAAAGTTATCATTTGATTCAGTAGATATAACTCAAGTTACTATCTCTAAGAGCAGAAAGACTTCTAAAGGTACTATGATGCTTGCTAGAAACCCAGTTACAATAATATCTGCAACAAAAACCTAATCTAGATTTTTAATTGGGTACAAAACCCTATTTTTTATGCCTGAATTAATCGGAATAGGAGTAGGTCCAGGAGATCCAGAATTACTTACAGTAAAGGCTGCAAAAGCAATTCAAAACGCTGATACTATAATGTGTCCTGCCTCCAATGAAGACAGACCTAGCATTGCATTTTCTATTATATCTTCATTAATTGATAAATCAAAAAATCAAGAGATCATAAAACTGATTTTTCCAATGACTAAAGACAAAGATATTCTTGAAGCAACATGGAAAAAAAATGCAAAGATTATGGCTGAAAAAGTTTTAACAGGAAAAAATGTTGTTTACCTTACAATAGGTGATCCATATTTGTACAGCACTTGGATTTACATGCATAAAGATATTGAACTAAATCACCCAGAAATAAAGATTAGTGTAATTCCAGGAATTGTTTCCATGTTTACTTTTGCTGCTAAAGTTGGTGTAAGTATTGCAGAGGGTGCAGAAAAAGTTGCAATCATTCCATCATGTTATGATTTAAGCTCAGTAAAAGAAATTGCAAAAAATTCTGAAACAATGGTTTTCTTAAAAGATGGTAGATATTTTGATAAAGTAATTGAAGTGCTAAAAGAAGCTGGATTTCCTGATAATTCTATTTTTGCAATTGG
>JBHIUL010000073.1:0-6430 GCA_042138315.1 Nitrosarchaeum sp. | reverse complement strand
TTTTGAATAAAATTTTGATATTAAAAGGGTAACATGTAATGTATAGTAACAGTAAAATCTAAAACAAAATTTATGCGTAAATTAAAGATTATGTGTTTATTTTAAAATAATTTCGAACCCAAGTGTGTTGTAATTATCTAACTGTTACATATGAAACATACAAAATTAATGAAACAGTGATTGAAATTCCAACGATTATCGCTAGTTCTTTTTTTGAAAACACGCTTGCTCTAAAACTCATAATTTATCATCCTTATGCCTATAATGGTAATGACATCGTTTATTGCAAAACCAATCCAGTCCACCTAAATATTCAACATGATCAGATTTTCCACAGAATTTGCATTTTATAGTATGCTTGATTTTTTTTTCTTTGGTCATGATGCTCTCTATGATTACTAAGTATGGATTATTGACTTAAGGATTTAGGAAGAGTAGAATCAAAAGTCATAATTCTGCAATGCTTCATTATCTAAGGATTTACAATCTTCACAAGGACAATGCCAATGACAAGCAAGATTCTGGCGTTCTTTTAATGTCTTTTTTTGTGCCATGATTATAATCTAACAAATAGGAACTTAAGGATTGATTTATTTTTATTCTCTATCGATATATTCTTCGATACCTGGTGGAACTGGTGCCAAACCTTTTCTCTTTCTGATTTCTGCAATTGCAGTAGCAGCAATAGATTTTGGAAGTTCAGTCCATGCCTTAAAGGAAGTATTCCATGTTGCACGTCCAGCTGTTTGTCCTCTCATTGCTTCAGATAAAGTAAATGTTTCAGCTGCTGGAATTTCACCAACAATAATACTTGAAGCGCCTTTTTGTTGCATGTCAAGTACTTTGCCACGTTTTCCAGAAATTACAGTAGCTACGTTACCTACCAAATCAGTCGGAACCCTAACTTCAATTGCAAGCATTGGTTCTAAGATAGTAGTTCCTGCAGTTAGTAAAGCACCCATACAAGCACGTCTAGAAGCTGGTCCTAGTTGAGACAAACCTCTGTGTGCTGTATCCTCGTGAGGTACAAAGTGAGTAAAGATGAATTTACAATCCCTCATTTGCTCTTTGCATAATGGACCTTCTTTCATTACTTCTTCAAATCCAGAGTTGATAGAGTCAGTTGATTCTTGGATAAATTGAACACCTTTTGTTCCGTTAATCATAACGTTTCCACGTGGGTCTAGTTTCATAACTCTCTTAATTGTATCAGTGTCCCATCCAGCACCTTTTAGAAGATCAGCTACAACCTTTTTGTCTTTCATGTCACTGATTTCACCAGTTCTAAGCATGTTAGCAATAGCTGGTTCCAATGGTTCTACTTTCATGAAAATCTTGTTGTGTCTGTTTGGAGATTTTGACATAATTGGCTCACAACTTCCTTTGACAGTTTCTCTATAATTGATAAGTGGCTCAGATGTAATAATTTCTACTTTGGCATCTTGAATTCTATGTGTAGCTACATCAAGATGCAACACACCCATTCCAGCTATTAGTGTTTCACCAGATTCTTCATCGATTTTTACTACAAGGTTTGGATCTTCAATTGTTAATTGTTTGAGAACTTCAACAAGTTTAGGTAAGTCTTTTGGATGTTTTGGCTCTATGGCAATTTGAACAACAGGTTCTGAAACATATTTGACTCCTTCAAACATTGGAATTCCTTTGATAGATGAAATTGTGTTACCTGCTCTAGCTTCAGTTAATCCCAATAATGCAGGAATGTTTCCAGCACCTAGTTCATTTACTTGTTCTCTTTGGTTGCCCATGAAAAAGTTTACAGATTGAACTCTACCTTCTCTTTTTGCATCTATGATGTTAATTGTTTGTCCGTCCTTTATTGTTCCAGAAAATAATCTACCAATTGCTACAGGTCCTGCTGCAGGATCCAATACCATGTTAACTACCATCATAATTGTTGGCCCATCATCACTACATGCCAAAAGTGCTTTACCAATATCAGAATCTAAATCACCTTTCCAAATTTGAGGAATTCTATACTTTTGAGCAACGTCTGGTGGTGGAACGTGTTTAACTACCATTCCTAATACTGCATCAGCAAGAGGGGCTCTTGCTACCAAGTCATCTACTTTTTCATTTTTATAAGCATCAATAACGTCTTTGAAGGTAATTCCTTTTTCTTTCATAGTATCTATGTTAAATGCCCATTTGTCTTTTGCAGAACCAAATGTGACACTACCATCTTGAATTGATACTTTCCATTTGTCTTTGTATTCAGGTTCAGCATAAGTGTCAACTAGCTGATTAAAGCTAGATACGACACCTGCAAGTGTTTCTTGCATTTTTTCTGGGGTTAAACGTAGTTCTTTGATTAATCTATCCACTTTGTTGATAAACAAAACTGGTCTTACTCTTTCTTCAAGTGCCATTCTTGTCACAGTTTCAGTTTGAGTCATAATTCCTTCGACTGCATCACATACAACTGTGGCACCATCAATTGCTCTTAAACTACGAATTACCCTTCCACTAAAATCTACGTGACCAGGGGTATCAATCATGTTAATGACATATTCTTTGCTATTTTTTGTAAAATGTAATGTTACGTTTGCCTGATAAATTGTAATTCCTCTTTCTTGTTCCTCTTTATCAAAATCCATTGCCAGTGCTTTACCAGCTGCAGATGGAGCAATGATTCCAGAAGCTGCTAAAAGGCTATCACTCATGGTAGTTTTTCCGTGATCAACGTGAGCAATTACACTAAAGTTTCGAATTTGTTCTTTATTCTTAATTATCTTCAACACTTCAGTAGTTGACTTGAATTTTACCATATTCGCAAACCCAATTATTCAGCTATTAAATCTTATGAGAAAAAATAGATCAGTAAATCATTCGATTACTGACATTACGAAATTTTTTTGATAAAATAAAATGGCATTCTTTTTTTCCCCTTTTTTTAGCCTCAAAAAGAGGCAATAATTGAGATAAAAACACATAGTATAGTAATTGAGAAATCTTGTTTTTTGATTCAAACGTTGGATGAAGTACATTTAATCCAACACTTTTCAAATTTTTTACAAGTAATTTGGTGTGAGAATTTTTTTCATCAAAAATTATCACAGTGTCACCTTTTTTTACTGAAAATAATTCCATGTGTGAAAACTGCTCTATTCTTTGAAAATGAACATCATAGCCAAGTATCTCATAAAATTTTGCAGTACAATAAAGAGCAATGGGTAATGTATACATGGATCCTAAAACAAAAATCCGTTTTCCTAGTTTAGATTTTTTTGCATCAAATAATGCTTTTTGAAAAATTCCAAGATGATTTTTTGGAATAGATAAAGGGATAACTAAAGAAATGCATGTCAAAGCACTTTCTAAAAAGCTGATACTGCCAGCAGTAAATACATCAGAGGTCGAAGTTAGAATAATCGAGCCATCACATGTATTGACCAACCTACTTTCAGGTTTTGATGAGATCGCAATGGATTTTTTAGCAATTTTTGCAGCTTTGATATTAGATATTGTATTACCAGATATTGAAACAAAGTAAATTGTTTTAGAATTTACGATTGTTTTTGAATTTATCAACTCCAATGGGTCAATTGCTTTTACCAAATAATTTGAAAATGCTTCAGCCAACATTGCAGAAGCAAAAGAATCACCAGTACCAGAAAATATCACATTTTTTTGATTCGGTTTAGAAATCGGATTTTGAATACGAAATGTGTCTAAAAATTTAGGCTGTTTAAAAATATCATTTTCATATGCTTCTATAGTATTCATAGAAATCATAAGATCATCAGACATATTAGAAAAACGGTCTAGTTTTGATTTTTATAACGAACATTTAGGAGTAAAATGTGGAAATTTCTGTAGGACACACACCTGATTCTGATGACGCATTCATGTTTTATGGAATGTTTACAGGAAAAACAACATCGCCAGACTTTACTGTAAATCACGTGATTGAAGATATTGAGAAATTAAATAGAAAAGCAACAAATCCTGAGCTGGATGTTACTGCAGTATCAGTTCATGCATGTGCATACATTCCAGGATATACAATATTGAGAAGTGGTGGAAGTTTTGGAATTGGGTATGGTCCAATCGTTACGGCAAAAAAACAAATGACAATTGATGAAATTAAAAAATGCAAAATTGCAATACCAGGTAAAATGACATCGGCATTTTTGTTACTACAATTAATGATTGGGAAATTTGATTATGTAGAAATGAATTTTAGCGACATTCCAGAGGCAGTTAAAAATGGTAAAGTGGATGCAGGGTTGGTCATACATGAAACTCAACTATCTTACAAACAAGAAGGAAATGTCAAAATATTAGATGTTGGAGAATGGTGGGATAAAGAAACAAACGGATTACCTGTTCCTCTAGGAATCAATGTAATGAAGACCAACTTGGGAATGGATACTATTCATAGATTTGATAAATATTTGCAAGCATCAATTGAGTATGGATTAGAAAATCTAGACGATGCAATAGATTATGCAATGCAATACAGTAGAGGAAAACCAAGAGAATTAATTGAAAAATTTGTGAAAATGTATGTCAATAAAATCACTGTAAACATGGGGGATAGTGGTGAGGAGTCAATAAGAAGATTTTTTGATATGGCAAAACAAAAAAATCTAGTACCAGATTTCACACTTAGTATAGCCATCAAGTAATTATATTACAAAAAAACCATAAACATTATGGGAGACGGTATAGGCGGACCAGTAATAGCTTGTTTATCAAACAACACATTTGAGATTCTTGTGACTCATTTTCGTAAGGATAACCAAGAAATTTATGCTAAAACTGAACGAATAATCATTGGAAAAATAGACAATCCAGATGAACCAGAATATCAGGAAACAACAAAGACAGATCTAGAGAGAGCACTAAAAGGAAAATTTGTATCATGTAATGTGCAGTATAGAGATTCAAAAACTGACGCACTTGTTTGTAATGTGTTTGTTCAAAAACCTCCAGAAGGATTCATGTAATTGTTGGAAATTTTTTAAATTCTTAAATTATTTTGACGTTAGATGAATATACAATAATGCTAGCGGGGTTTGTTTTTCTTTGCTTTTTTTGGGGCGCTTTCATCCTCATAATCTATTTTTTCTCCACAAAATGGACAATAATCAATTGATTGTACTGAGTGTCCCTCATACGTGATTTGATCAACAATTGCAAACTTACCTTGTTGATAATTCCAAACTGTAAATTTTTTACAATAATTTTTAAAATTGTCACAACAAAATTGCACATCACGTTTTAATGTAAAATTGGAATAAGTGTTATTTTCAGATTCAGGATCTTGTAATGTTTCTTTTTTGAAGATAGCTTTCATAATTAAATACAGGTTTGAAGTTTAGTTTAAAACTAACCGTAAAATTAGTTTAAAAATTTAATTTTTTGACTAAACATATCTAAATTCCCATGAGTAAATTTAGGTAGCAATATGGACGAAAATAACCCATATTAGTTTGAATAAAAAGAATTAACACATAATTTAAAAAATCAGTGGTTTTGATCTAGGGTGATGAGCGTAGAACGCATTGTTTTTGAATTTGTGAAATATATTCAAAAAGAGCCAGGAAAATGCCCTGCATGTGGATTTAATATCATTATTGAGTGTTGTAGCTTCATAAAGGGACGTGGGTGGTTTTGCCCAAAATGCAAAACATTGTCCGTGTATGATGAACAAATTCAAAAAATGATAGGAGATAATGTTTCAATACTGCCTGTAATTCCAAAACCACCATACTCATATGGAGAAACATTGAGAGCATCATCAAAAGTACGTCGTATAGATTGAAATTACATCAGATTAAAAAATAAATTCAAACCAATGTAACTAATCAAAAATCAAGGTTTAATTTTACATCAGATTAAAGAAAATAAAGATGGGAATAATATCAGTAAAAAAAGGTTGGACCAAAAATGGCAAACTTGCACTAATTGGTCTAATAGGAAGCATAATAGCAATCATCATCACATTAATGAATTAATCATAAGCATTTCTCATAGAGACAAGCATAAATTCACTATAATTAAAAAAGTGTGTGCATTGTGATGATAAACGAACATTAGCAGTTCTAAAAGAAAACATCATGATTTGTTTTGATAAATTAAAAGAAAGTGACTTTGAGGATAAAATCATTTTAAAAGAATTAATCGACTGGATAACAGAATATAACGAATGTAAAACATTAACACAAAAATAGAAAAGTTGGAGATTGTTTAGATCTACTTCAAAATGTTTGTTTGGTGAATTCAAAATAGTTAGATCTGGATCTAAATTCAATTCATAAAAATATAATCAAAATACTCATGAATTTCAATAGATCCAAAAATAATTACCCCAAATTATTTAATGCCAAAAAATCATACAATGCGTAATGTCTACAAATCCAGAGCGTTCAGTATCTTACGTTCTTACGAAGTATGTGACTAC
>JBHIUL010000072.1:0-6456 GCA_042138315.1 Nitrosarchaeum sp. | reverse complement strand
GGCCACACATCAGACATTGCAATTAGCTGCCAAATTACTACAAGAATTATGTAAAAAATAATTTGTTTAACAAGAGTAGGTTTTTTCATAAAATATCACACTAAGTTTTCTTTACCTCAGGTCGTAATTCAGATAAAATTTCTTGTTGAATTGGATAGAGATTTTGATCTTCTACAAGTCGTGGTCTTTTGTAATCAATGTTAATTATTTTTTTAATTGTTGATGGTCTATTGCTAAAAACTGCAACTTTGGTTCCAAGAACTGTAGCTTCAGTAACATTGTGAGTTACAAACAAAATTGTTTTTTTAGTTTTTTCCCAAATTAGTTGCATTTCAACTAACAGCAAATCTCTTGTTTGTGCATCAAGTGCTGCAAATGGTTCATCCATTAGTAACACATCAGGATCCATAACAAGTGCTCTAGCTATCGCTACTCTTTGTTTCATCCCAGTTGAAAGCTGATATGTGTATGAATCAGCAAATTTTGTCAACTGCATCATGTCCAAATATCTTTTAGATATTTGAGCTCGCTCATCTTTTGGGATTCCTGCCATCTTTAATCCAAATTCTACATTATCTTGAACTTTTAACCATGGAAATAATGCGCCTTCTTGAAAAACTATGATTCTTTCAGGACCAGTAGTAGTTACTGGTTTTCCATCAAAGAGAATTTCGCCCTCATCGGGAGTTTCCAAGCCAGCAACTATGCGTAAAAAGGTAGACTTGCCACATCCTGAAGGCCCCACTAAACATACAAACTCACCGTCTTCAATTTGTAAATTTACGCCACCTAACGCTTTGAGTTGGTGACTATCATGTTTGAAATATTTTACAATATTTTTAGCCTCAAGTTTTGTCATTATTTACTAAAACCTCCTGTAATTGGGAATTTGAATTTATGTCAAAGAAAAGTCCATCTAAACTATACCCGTGTCGTCCCAAATAACCAAGGGAATCAGCTCTTTTAGCGATTGTTTGAATAGAACTAACATTTGGATCAGATGTAATTTCTAAATTAGATAATGATTCATCAATTAATTTAACAGGTAAAGATTTCCCCATTTCATTTTTCATAAAATTAATAAAAATTGTTCTTGTTTCTTCTTTGTTGGAATTAATCCAGGTTACTGTTTGCTGATGTGCCTCAATCCACTTTTGTATAATTTCAGGATTCTCACGTACATAATCATCTCTAGCAATTAACACCACAGTTGTAAATCTATTTTCAGGCCAAAGATCTGTCTCATTAAACAATCTTGTACCACCTAATTGTTGCACCAATATTGTTGCAGTAGGTTCTGGAACCCATGCTCCATCAATGTCACCTTTTGCAAATAATATGTAAATATCAGAAGCAGAAGTATTCAAGACGATAACTGAACCGCCCTTTTCAGCAGGTTTTAATCCATTCTCAGCAAGATATGTTCTCAATGAAATATCCTGAGTATTTCCAATTTGAGGTGCAGCAATTCTTTTTCCTGCAAAATCAGCAGGAGAAGTAATTTTAGAATTTGGATGAACAATAAAACTAACTCCACCACTTGCAGCACCAGACAAAATTTTTACATTATTATTTTCAGATTTTAAAAATCCATTAATCGCAGGTCCTGGACCAACATAAGCAATATCAATAGAACCAGCAAAAAGGGATTCAATAACCTGAGGTCCAGAATCAAACAATACAGATTCAATCAGAGTACCGTTTCCAATTTGATTTGCAAATGTACCTCTTTCCATTCCAACGATTGGAACTGCATGAGATATGTTTGGAAAATATGCCACCCGAATCTTGTTCTCATGAGCAGATCCATTAGAATTAGTTATAATTCCAACAACAAAGATTAACGAAATACCTACAATTCCTATTAAAACTAGAGACCGAATTTTCATAAAACAGCGTTATATTTTGGCTGTTAAATAATCATCGAATTTTAGCTCAAGCTAGTTAGTGAAATTCAGAGAAGAAATTTTAATTTTCAACGTATCACAAAAGATAAATTCGAAAATATAATCGCAGAAAGTGTTTTATGGCTGAAAGAGGAATTCTTGCATTTTCTGGCGGACTAGATACATCAGTTGTGATAAAATATCTTCAAGAAGAATACAACATGGATGTCATAACAGTAACTGTTGATGTAGGTCAAGGTGACGACCAGAAAAAAATTGAAGCTAAAGCAAAAAAATTAGGAGTCATAAAACACTACAACATAGATGCTAGAAAAGAATTCGTTGAAAATTTTATTTTTCCATCAATTAAAGCAAATGCACTTTATCAAAAAAAATATTGTCTTGCAACTGCACTAGCTAGACCATTAATTGCAGAAAAAGTTTTAGAAATTGCAAAAAAAGAAAAAGTAACAGCACTAGCACATGGATGTTCAGGTAAAGGAAATGATCAAGTAAGATTTGATATTACATTACGTTCTGGTTCTGACTTGCCAATCATTGCACCAATCAGAGATAAAAATTTAGACAGAGTAACAGAATTAGCATTTGCAAAAAAACATGGAATTGAAATTGATTCAGTAGCAAAAAGATTCAGCATTGATCAAAACTTGTGGGGACGTGCAATTGAGGGGGGTGTTTTAGAAGATCCATACAATGAACCTCCAGAAGATGCATTCATTTGGGTAAAGACAAAAAACTTACCAGACAAACCAACATACTTGGAAATTAAATTTGAAAAAGGAATACCAGTTGCAGTTGACGGAAAAACTTTGGAACCAATAAAATTAATCGAATATGTAAACAAAAAAGCAGGAGATGCAGGAGTTGGAATCGTTGATCACATTGAAGACAGAGTTGTTGGAATAAAATCTCGCGAAGTTTACGAAACTCCTGGAGCTACATGTCTAATTGAAGCCCATTCAGATTTAGAAAAAATGGTTCACACAAAACATGAAAATAAATTCAAATCAATTATCGATGATGAATGGGCATACCTTGCATACTCGGGATTATGGCAAGACCCACTAAAGCAAGACCTAGACGCATTTATTCAAACATCACAAAAACCAGTATCTGGAACTGTCAAACTAAAACTATTCAAAGGAAGCATTCGTGTTGTCGGAAGAAAATCAGAGTACTCACTATACAGTCATAAGATTGCCACATATGGTACAGAATCGACTTTTGATCAAAGATTGGCAAAAGGATTCGTAGAATTGTGGGGAATTCAATCAACAGAAGCTAATAAATTACAAAAGAAAAGGTCAACAAAAACATGAACTGTCAAGAATGTGATGCAA
Source organism: Nitrosarchaeum sp. (assembly GCA_042138315.1). Lineage (GTDB taxonomy): Archaea > Thermoproteota > Nitrososphaeria > Nitrososphaerales > Nitrosopumilaceae > Nitrosarchaeum. The sequence goes on along the minus strand of JBHIUL010000072.1, from coordinate 3,209 downwards.
CTCTTAACATCCCAGACGATGCCTCTGTTGGAGAGATTATCTCCTGTTCTGATTGTGGCGCTGACTTTGAGATCGCAAAAAAAAATGGATCTACTGTTGAGCTAAAACAAGCAGAAAGCGTAGGCGAAGACTGGGGAGAGTAATGTCAAAAATATGTATTGTATTTGACCGACTAAGATCGGAGGAGAAGATGCTTGAAAAAGAGGCATCTAATCTAGGTCACGATGCAGTAATGCTCGATGCCAAAATTACTCAAATTAATACAGATAGTAAAAGAAGCGATTATGATTTCGGAGACGTTGTTTTAGAAAGATGTGTCAGTTATTTTAGAGGACTCCATTTTACTGCCAGTCTTGAATTTATGGATGTTCCAGTACTAAACAAACTTTCAGTTGCAAACCAATGTGGAAATAAAATGTTCATGACTTTAATGTTGAAAAAACATAATGTACCTACACCAAAAACATATTTTTCATTTTCAAGTGAAAGTGCATTAGAGAATCTAGAAAAAGTTGGATATCCAATTGTGATCAAACCAGTTATTGGAAGTTGGGGCAGAGGTGTAATGCAAATAAAAGATAAAGATACTGCAGATGCATTATTTGAAATCAGAGACATTACAGATAGCCCACACGATAGAATTTTTTACCTTCAAGAATTGATAAACAGACCACCAAGAGACATCAGAGTAATTACAGTAGGGGATGAGCCAATAGCGGCCATGTATAGAAAATCATCAGGCGGCTTTAAAACAAACATTGCATTAGGGGCAGATCCTGAAATATGTGAGATCACAAAAGAGATCGAGGACGTATCTACAAAAGCATCAAAAGCAATGGGTGGCGGAATTTTAGGAATAGACATAATGGAAGACGAAAAACGCGGTTTTGTAGTACACGAAGTTAACAATACTGTAGAGTTTAAGGGATTATCAAAAGTTTCACGACGAAATATTCCAAAAGAAATGGTAGAATTTGCGCTAAACTATGTTAGGAAATAAATTATACTTCATTACGGGAGAAGTATCATGAGAGTTGGAGTAGTAGGAGCATCAGGTTATGTCGGAGGAGAAACACTTCGTCTTTTAGTTAATCATCCAAAAATAGAGATCGCAATGGTCACATCACGACAACATGTCGGAGAGTATCTTCACAGAATACAACCAAGTTTGAAAGGATTTACCGATCTAACTTTTTCAGAATTAGACTATGATAAAATGACAGACAAATGTGACATAGTATTCACTGCAGTACCACATGGAACTGCAACTGAAATTGTAAAGGCATTGTATGACAGAGGTCTCAAAGTAATAGATTTGAGTGCAGATTACAGATTGCACAATGCTGCAGATTACGATAAATGGTATGGATGGGAGCATCCACATCCAGATTACTTACCAAAATCAGTATTTGGTGTTCCAGAATTGCACAGAGAAGAAATCAAAAAAGCACAACTGGTTTCTTGTCCAGGATGCATGGCAGTAACATCCACATTAGCTTTAGCGCCATTAATCAAACATGATTTAATCGACATTGATCACATTATAGTAGATTCTAAGATTGGATCATCTGGTGCAGGTTCTGGTTCAGGAACCGCACATGCAATGAGGGCAGGAGTTATCAGACCATACAAACCAGCAAAACACAGACACACTGGAGAAATAGAGCAAGAGCTAAGCGAAATTGCTGGAAAGAAGATTCATGTTTCAATGAGTCCACATGCAGTAGATGTAGTTCGTGGAATTTTATGTACAAATCACACATTTATGAAAAAAGACATGGATGAAAAAGAATTGTGGAAAATATATCGTGAAGCATACGGCCAAGAAAGATTTGTTAGATTAATTCGTGACAAAAAAGGACTGTACAAATTCCCAGATCCAAAATTTGTTGTCGGTTCAAACTTTTGTGACATTGGTTTTGACATTGATGAAGAAAATCATAGATTGATTGCTATTTCAGCATCAGATAACTTGATGAAAGGCGCAGCCGGTTCTGCCATACAAAACATGAATGTTATGTGTGGCTTTGATGAAATGGATGGCCTAAGATATACTCCGCTTACTCCAGTATAGAAATGATTACAATCAAAATCGGAGGAAGTGTAGTAGATAATTTACATCCATCAACTATTTCAGATATAAAAAAAGTTGCAGAGACAGAAGGCTTGGTAATAGTTCATGGTGGTGGAAAAGAAGTTACAAAAGTTTGTGAACAACTCGGAAAAGAACCAAGATTTGTTACATCACCTAGTGGGATAAAGAGCAGATATACAGACAAAGAAACTGCAGAAATTTTTACAATGGTAATGTCTGGACGAATTAACAAAACAATTGTTCAGATGCTTCAGAAAAATGGAATTAATGCAATTGGTCTTTCAGGTGTTGATGCCAAAGTAATTCAAGCAGAGAGAAAAAAGACATTACTAATCATTAATGAGAAAGGCCGAAAACAGGCAATTGATGGAGGATATACAGGTAAAATTACAAAAATTAATTCGGATCTCATCAAATTGCTGTTAGAACAAGGCTTGACACCAGTAATTTCACCAATTGCAATTAGTGAAGAATCAGAGTTTCTCAATGTTGATGGAGATAGGGCAGCTGCATATGTTGCAGGAAGTATAAAATCAGACAAAGTATTGTTTATCACAAATGTAAATGGATTGTTAATGGACGACAAACTAGTAACTAAACTAACTCTAGCAGAAGCAAAAGAGATTAGGCCAAAGATAGGCCCAGGTATGGAAAAGAAAATTCTTGCATCAACTGAAGCACTAGACATGGGAGTAAAAGAGGCACTCATTGCAAACGGTCAAAGAGAAAATCCTATATCATCGGCCATTGCACACGATAATTGTACGGTGATTAGAAATGACTGAAGACGACTTTATGGGGGGATTGTATCAAAGGTTCCCAGTTACAATTGAAAAGGGAATAGGAGCTCATGTTTGGGACATCAATGGAAAAGAATACATCGACTGCATGGGAGGATATGGTGTTGCAATTGTTGGACATCAAAACAAGCGAGTTACAAAAGCAATCAAAGATCAAGTAGATAAAATAATTACAGTTCACAGTTCACTATACAATAAAACTAGAGAAGAGTTTCTTAAAACATTAATCGGACTTGCACCAAAAGGTTTGACTCAAGTTCATCTAAACAATAGTGGTGCTGAAGCAATCGAAGCTGCAATAAAGTTTGCAAGAA
>JBHIUL010000071.1:0-6475 GCA_042138315.1 Nitrosarchaeum sp. | reverse complement strand
CAGCTAGAGAAAATCTTTCTTCAGCAACAGATACGCATGAAATAATCAAACAAATAAGAGAAATTATATCAATTAAAGAACAATTTGAATTAACAAAAAATGATCAACTAGAATCAAGAGTTATGCAAGTTGAAAAAACATTGATCAAATTATCTAATTCTGATAAACTAAGTAAATCCGATCTGAAAGACGCTAAAAAAATGCTTCAAACTATTAAACGCTCTTTAGCTCAAGGTGAATTTCAAACTGCAAATGAATTATTACGATCATTAACAATAATGCTAGAGCAATTTCAAAATTAACTAATTTATCATAAACTTCATATACATTTTCTAAACAGAATTGAGCATGGCTTCTAAAGCAATCACTGTTGGCGTAGGAATTCCAATGATTATAGTTGGTGCTTTAATGGCATGGTTATGGGCACCATTTCAAGGTGAAATGCAAAATACAGTAGAATTTGTTGGAAGCCTAATTGGAATTTTGGGCGTAGTATTCTTCGTTTCTGGTTTATTTTATACAAAAGAACCTGTAATGCATTGATTAAAACTCATTGAATAAATAATGAAAAAAAATACTACTATTACTTGAAAATTCGATTATTTGAGATATTTACATCAGTTGAAGGAGAAGGAATTCTTTATGGTACAAAAACACTTTTTGTTCGACTTGCAGGATGTCCATTTACTTGTTTTTACTGTGATACTAAAGAATCACTTCCACTTGATTCTGGACAAGAATATACAATTGAAGAAGCGTGTAAATTAATAGATTCTAATCTCAAAAATCAAACCTATAAAGTAAATTTTACAGGTGGTGATCCATTAATTCAACATGAAGCAGTAGCACAACTTGCAAAATATATTCAAGCTAAAAAAATCCCAACATATCTAGAGTCATCTTGCTTTGATTCTGATAGATTTAATCATGTATTACAATTTTTTGATATTATTAAAATAGAATTTAAAACAAAGGATTCTGATTTTGTAGATTCTAAACACTATGAAAGATTAATCGATAATGCAATGAAATGTCTAAAATTATCTGTTTCATCTAAAAAAACTACATACATCAAAATAGTTGTAAGCTCTAAAACTAAATTAGAAGATTTTAAAAATTTAACTGATCAAATATTTCAGATTATTTCTAAACAAGATATTGATGGATTTATTATACAACCAACTTATGGAATTGCAGAACCTTCATTAGATCTACTCCTAAGTTTGTATGATATTGTTTATCCATATTATATTGATGTCAAAGTTGTACCACAACTTCACAAATTTATTGGAGCTCCATAATATTACCACCTGCCTAGAAACCAGACTAGGTTCAAATACTAGAAAAAATCTAAAAATATTACATGGATAAAGAACGTGTCAAAAAACTCGTCAGAGAATTAATCATAGAAATTGGTGAAGATCCTACTCGTGAAGGTCTCAAAGATACTCCTGAAAGAATTGCAAATATGTATCAGGAAATATTTAACGGATATGATTCTGATTCTGAATTATCAGTTCAATTTTCTGAAGATTCTGATGTAGTAGTAGCACGTAACATTCAGTTTTATTCAATGTGTGAACACCATATGTTGCCATTTTTTGGAAAAATTCACATTGCATACTCTCCCAATGGGAGAGTTTTTGGAATCTCAAAACTTGTACGATTAGTTGAAAAATACTCTAAACGATTACAAATTCAAGAACGATTAACTAAGAATATAGCTGATGAATTATTTGCTCAGGGCATAAAAGGAGTAGTGGTTTTAGCTGATGCAGAACATCTTTGTATGAAAATGCGTGGAGTTAGAAATGATGCAACACTTACAACATCAGCATATAGAGGGATTTATGAAAGCAAAGAGGAAAAAGAGAGTATTATGACTATGATTAGACGACGTAATTCAGACACCACGCTTTAATCTCCTCAAAAATTAAATAATCAATCTTTTAGACAAACATCATGGGTGCTAATCCTAATATTCACATTCCAAAAGAATCATGGCCTAATTGGACTTGGTATGCAATTGAATTTGGAATTGTTATTGCAATTTCCATGTTAGTTTCACGAGAAATTACTAATTCAATAGAAGGATTAACTCCAGAAATCCAAAATTATGTATTTATGGGAATTGTTGGTGGAATATTCTTTATTTGGTATATGATAATTAGAAATTTTGTTTTCAAAAAGAAGATTCTTGATAACAAATACTAGAATTATTTTAGATATTTTGTTTTGTCTATAATACCAGCTTTTTGGAATGCCATTTTCCTATTATTACAAGACTCACAAATGCCACAATGATATTTTTTACTTGAATAACAACTCCATGTTTTGAAAATAGAATTACCTAAAATTTTGAAACCTATATCTAACAAATCTTTTTTTGAAAGACCCTCACGATATGGTGACCATATTTTGATATTTTTTCGTAATCCTGAATTTATTCCATCAATCTCCCCTTGATTAAAAGCCGATTCAATCTTTTTTGCAAATATTGGTCTACAATCAGGATAGTGTTTATCACCTGTATGAGCACCATATGCAACAAACGATGCGTTAAGCGTAAATGCCCATGCTGAAGCAACTGACAAAAACACTGCATTTCTAATTGGAACAACAATAGAGTAATCAAATTTACTTGGAATTTTTTTCTTTGAACTAGTTAAAACATTAGAATCTCCATACAATTCTTTCATAAATCTAATATCGATAATTTTATGCTGTTTGAGTCCAAGATTTTTTGCAAAAGTTTTTGCTGCAACAATTTCTTTGTTAGCTTTTTGACCATATGAAAATGAAATTCCATAAAGATCATATTTTGATTTTAAATAACTAGATACACAAACTGAATCCACCCCTCCACTGAACACAATAATGGCTTTTTTCATTTTTCTTCCTAATTATTTTTTATTACTATTGCACCTTCACTTGGCTTGCAAATTACTGTTTGACATTTAATATTTGCAGACGCAAATCCTTTGGACATTGCTAAACTTATTTTCTTTAAATCTGCCGAGCTCTTTGAAAACGCAATTACTGATGGACCTGCACCACTAATTGTTACACCTAATGCACCTGCTTTGAGTGCATTTTCTTTAACTTTGGTGAATCCTGGTATCATATGCTGTCTTGCAGGCTCTACAATTACATCTTTTATGGAATTACCTATCAGATCTGGATCTTTTCTCATAAATCCCGCAACAATTGCAGCAGCATTTGATAAATTTGCAACACTATCAATTAATCTAACTTTTTTAGGTATTACGCCACGTGATACTTTTGTTTTCTTTTTTGGAACATCTAATTTTGGAACTGCTACACACATTCTTAGATTCATCGGTGGTTCAATTTTTATTACATTTAGAGGATTAGTCTTTACTATTACAAATCCTCCTAATACTGATGCTGCTACATTATCATAATGAACAGAACCAGCACTAGCCTTTTCTCCTGATCCTGCAAATTCTACAAGTGAATTTTCATCTAATTTTAATTTGTACAATTTATCAAATGCAATTACAGTAGCTGCTGCTGATGCTGCACTACTTCCCATTCCATATCCTGCAGGAACACCTTTTTTGATTTTAATTTCTATGCCATCTTTGATGCTGAATTTTTTTATCATGTTTTTAACAACTAATCCTGCTGTATTGTTATCTGGATTTGTTGGAATGTTATCTTTAGTAACTATGCTAATACCATTTTTCTTTTTTGTTAAAGTAATCTCATCAAAAAAAGCGTCAACTGCTAATCCAAACACATCAAAACCTGGACCTAAATTTGCAGTAGATGATGGTGCTTTTACAGTAATACTTGATACCAACTAATCTTCTACCTCTTCACCCAAATTAAGAATTCTGCTTAATGCACCCTCCAAATTTACTATTCCATCTCCCGTTACATTAGAAACTGGAATCAGTCCTTGAGCAAAACCCCCAAGATTCAAACCTCTTAAAATATTTGTAGTTAAACTGTACATCTCCCCATCTGCCTCTTTAGCTATGGCATTTTCTAACACTTTTAGATTACTTGACCATTCCAAAATATCTTTTAATTTAGAACCTATTAGATCTGTTTTGGTAATTGTATTGATTGTTGGCAAATTCAAGCGTAATCTTATTGATGTTGCAAGAAGTGCAATTGAGACAAAGTTTACTGGTGTAGTAATTAACGCACCATCAAAAAGAAAGATGTTTGTTTTTTCTTCAGATACAATATTTTCTACAACAAATCTGCCACTAGAACGATATGCAAATAATTCAATTTGACCTGGTGTATCAACAATTAGATAATCAGGATTTACTTTACCAATTTGTTCTTGAATCTCATCAATTTTAGAAGCAATAAGATCATTTGCCATTACTACAGCTCCATTAGGACCTAACTCATACTGTTGCATTATATCTATAACATCGACATAATCTCTAACATCAATATCACAAGTATAAGGCAAATCTCTAACGCCTGGATCCAAATTCAATACAGATGCAAATGCACTATTTTTTGTATAATATTCATATAGTTTTGATGTTAAAAGAGATTTTCCTGCCCCTGCTGTTCCTGTTACAAAAATTGTTTTCAATGATATCTGAATTTTCTTTCTTTGCTTATATTTTAAACTGGTTCATTTGATAAGAATTCTTCAAAATATGCCATAACGGTACTCAATAATGAAACAAAATTCCATCTGATCTATAACTTGAAACATTAAATGAAATTTATGATTCATAACTCTATAGATGAAAAAGAAACACATCTAAAAGAACTGGTTATAAAATTATTAAATGAAAAAAACTTTTCAGATTATGACCTTTTAGATTCATTATTTGCTGAAGTCAAACAAGAAATTCAAAAAAATCATTCTCTATCTAGCTAATTTCTCAGGTTTTTAGAATTTATGCCTAGATGTAGGCATAAATGTTATTGCTGAAATTTAGTCAACTTTCATATTTGAATCTATAAAAAAATCATTAATGAATTGGAGAATTATTGCTATTCCTGCAACTCTTATTCCTATTTTCATTATAGCAATTCAATTTGATATAAAATTTGAAGATGTGTTGGCAATTGGAGTAATTCCATTTGTATTGGCTGTAATTGCCATGATGATAAAACTGGGTCTTCAAGGAATAAAATTTGCATATATTTCACACAAATATCTTGGAAAATTTGATTCTTTTTGGAAGTTAACTGGTGTAAGAATCGGAAGCGAATTTATCAAATTCACCACTCCAATGTTTGTAGGTGCAGAGTTTATTGTAATTTATTATTTGCATAAAAAAGGTGTTCCTCCTTCAAAATCTACTTGGATTGCAATAATGGATATAGTTACTGAAGTTTTTGCAGGAGGTTTGTTGTCAATTATGGCTGGTATTATTGCATTGATGCATGGTGCATATGTTATAGGTGCTCTGATTTTGGGAATTAGTATTACTATAACTTCATTGTGGATGGTTTTATTCTTTTTATCATCAAAGAAAACTTTTCAAGTTCCACAAATTTTTGTTAGCTTAACAAAACGATTTGCTAAAGAAAAAGGAACAAAGTACATTGAGCAAACCAATTCATGGATGAAAGAAGTTTGTACAATGAGCAGAGAAAATCTTAGAACATCAGAATCAAAAAAAGTCTTTACAATATCTTTTCTTTTTTCACTTGCATCTTGGTCATTTTATGGTATATCATTTATGATAATTGCAATGGGAACAGGATACATTGTAGGTGCTTTTGATTCTATTATGGCTGTAATGGGTGCAAATGCCATTGCTAATCTACCAATAACAGTAGGTGGTTCTGGATTAGCAGAGTTTGGTATTATTGCATATCTAAATAACTTGGATCCATTTAATCTTGATATTCCACAAGGAACAGTTGCATGGGATGCAGTAATTGGTTGGAGAATTGCTACTTACTATGTACCTATTATGGTTACTTGGCTTTTGCTAGTAAAATTAGCCTTGAGTAAAATTCCAAAGAAGAAGAACTCATAGAAAGCACTTTATCTTTTAATGATTTTTTTGATTTATGGATTTTAAAAATAAGATTGTACTAATTACTGGTGCTTCATCTGGAATAGGTAGAGAGTCTGCTTTTCAATTTGCTAAAAAAGGTTCAAATATAATTTTAGTTGCACGAAGAAAACAAAAATTAGAACAATTAGCTGATGAGCTAAAAAAATTCAATATTTCTACTCTAGTTTGTGAATGTGATGTTTCTGATAAATTACAAGTAGAGAAAATGCACAAAATTGTTTTAGAAAAATTTGGTTCTATTGATATTTTGATAAATAATGCTGGTTTTGCAATTTATGGCTCTGTTTTTGATTTAACAATTGAAGAAATTGAATCACAAATGGAAACAAATTATTTTGGTATGATTTATTGTATCAAAAACTTCCTTCCCTCAATGCTTGAAAACAAATCTGGACATATTGTTAATGTAGCTTCTGTTGCAGCAAGTTTTGGTTTGCCAG
>JBHIUL010000070.1:0-6601 GCA_042138315.1 Nitrosarchaeum sp. | reverse complement strand
GTGGAACTAGATTACACAACACAGAGATATTAAAAGCCAGGCTCAAAGAACAAGGGTTGGATCCAGTTCAATTTGCAGATCATCTTCAGACATTTGATTGGGGAATGCCACCTCATTCAGGTTGGGGAATGGGACTAGATAGACTGATGACCACTTTGATTGGCATAGACAATGTAAGAGAAGTGGTATTGTATCCAAGAGACCCAGACAGATTAAGCCCATAAATTAATTCAGATTTTTATTATAAAAGAAACAACAGCACAGTATGATAGAGCAAGCAGATGCAAAAAAAGTAGTAGAAGTGATAGGGAATAACCTAATTGGCGTGTCACATGATTCTAATAGCTTTCAAAAATTACCAGATTCTTTTTGGGGTTATTTTGCAAGAGGACATGACACAAAAGGAACATTTGGTGTAATAGTCACGTATTCTGAAAATGGAAAAGACGTAGACGAATTAATCAAAATGTACGAAGAGTGGGCAAGTAAAAACAAAAGTAAAGAATCCAAATAGATCATTTGGTTTCTTTGAAAAGTTTCCGATATCCTTCACATTCCTTACAAATTGGTTTTCCTTTGTATTTTGGATTACCATCTGTAATTTTTGATGTAGCGGTAGCTATTTTACATATACAACAAACGACCATAGATATACACCAGATGGACGATTTATAAAAATTGGCAATTAGTAGAAAAAAGTATCATCAAATATCAATCCCCAAATAATTGAAAAAGTTTATTGATCCGTCAATATCATGCACAAATGACGATATTGCAAACATTATTGGCAATAAAATTATAATATTATACGGAAATGTAATGCCCAATGCAGAAGTAATATACAAACTTGGTTTTGCTTGAGGAATTGCATGTCTTAAAACTGCAGGAGCAGCAATAAAAGAAGCACTTGCCATCAGTAATCCAAACATAACTGCACCTCCTAAACTTAATCCTAATGCAGTAGCAACAAGCACACCAATTATACCGTTAAAGGTTGGAATCAGAATAGAAAATATGACTAAAAATATTCCTACTTGTTTGATATCATCTAATCTTTGACCTGCAACTATTCCCATTTCTAATAAAAATATCACAATTGCAACTGTGAAAAGATCATCAAAGCCTATACGAATTGACTCAAATCCATGTTCACCAATAGCATAGCCAATCACAATACATCCAAGCAAAATAATTATGGCTTTTCCAGTAATAGATTCACGCAATATAGTAGAAAAACTAGTAGTGGTTTTTTCTATTCCAAGTGTAGGAGTATCTTCATCTAAAATACCAGAAGGAAGAGATTGTTTTTTGGTTCTGATTTGTTTTGAAACTGCCAAGTTAGTAAGAAAGATTGCCAGAATAAAGCTAATAGGTTCCAAAACTGCCAAAATTGCTGCAAGATATCCTTCAGATTCAACACCACGATTTTTCAAAAATGATAGTCCAACAGAAAAAGTTACAGCCCCCACAGCACCATATGTGGATGCAAGTGCATAAGAGTCAAAAATATTGAATTTACCAAGACGTCTCAATATCTGATAATGGTTTAGAGTAAACACTAAAGAAAGTCCTATTGCGGCAAGCATCGGGATTAGCATATCAGCAAACCCAGTGTTTCGCATTTCCAATCCACCATGAAGACCAATTGCGGCAAGAAGAAAAAGAGGTAAAAATTCAGATATAGCGTCAGGCATTTTCAAATCAGATTTTACTCGTGCTGCAACAAGACCTAAAATAAAAAACAAAACCACAGGGGTCAGTATGTTTGCTTGAATTAATCCGAGAATATCCATTAGAATTAATAAAGTAATTTTTAGCTCACATAAAAATTAAGATTTCAGAATATAGAACATCATATTGAAAAATTAAATGTTAATGTAAATATAAAAAAATTAGAGTTTATTTGTTATTTCTTTGGTAAATTCAATTGTGGATTTGTTTCCACCAATATCTTTAGTTTTAACACCGCTTTTTACCAAATCAAAAATTGTAGATTCAAGTTTTTTGCCAATCATAATACATTTTGAATCATTATGTTTTGCTCCAAGCCAATCAAGCATCATTTTAATGGATAAAAGAAAAGAAGAGGGATTTGCAATATTTTTCCCTGCAATATCAAAAGCTGCACCATGAACCGGTTCAAACAATGCAAAATTATCACCAATGTTAGCAGCTGGTGCCATACCTAATCCACCTACAACTTGAGACGATTCATCAGATAATATATCACCAAACAAATTTGTAGTTACTATAACATCAAATTTTTCTGGTTGACGAATAAGATTCATGGCACATGCATCAACATACATTTGTTCAAACAAAATATCAGGGTAATTTTTTGCTATTTCACTACAAGATTGTGCAAATAAACCATCAGTGAGTCGCATTACATTTGATTTATGAACACATGTGACTTTTTTCATGGAATTGCGTTGTTTTGCAGTTTCAAATGCATATTTTGCAATTCTCTTTGAAGCATATTCTGAAATGATTCTTAATGCAACGGCAGAATCACCTACACTGAATTCTTTACCAGTGTAAAGATCTTCAGTATTCTCCCTAACTATCACCATATCAATATCATCTCTTAATGCAGGCATGTGGGGGTATGATTTTGCAGGTCGAATATTTGCATAAAGATCAAGCATTCTACGCAACACTACAATAACATCAGCTGCGGATTCTCCAACTGGTGCCTTCAAGCAAACATCAGATTTTTTGATTGTAGAAATAGTTTCTTCAGGAAGAGCATTTCCAGTTTCTTTTAATGCCCTATCCCCTGCTTGCAATTTTGTAATATCAAATTTCAAATCAAGTTTATCATTGATTGTATTCAAAATGGAGACTGCAGAGTCAGAAAGTTCAGGTCCAATCCCATCTCCTGTAATTAATGAAATTTTATACATGATAAGATATTATTCCAATATAATTTTAGGATTTAGCTTACCTGTTTTTCTTGTAGCATCTTTTTGAGCATTATTCTATTAATTGCATCAATTACTGCCTTAACAGATGTTGTTACAATGTCTTCACCGACAGATTTTGCTGAAACTTTGTTTCCCAATGCATCCTCAACTTTTACTGTAACTTCACATAATGCACTGGAACCACCAGAAATAGATGCCAATCCATAGTCTTTAATTCTAATTTCAGAAATCTTTCCAGTGATTTTTTGTATAGCATTTAATGCTGCGTCCACTGGACCAACACCATAATCAGTTCCAATGTGATCCTTACCATCAATATTTAATTTTACAAAGGCATACGGCATTGTTCCAATTCCAGTGGAAACAGAAAATCCAGTTAACTGTACAATTCTTTTAAGTTCTTTTTCTCCCAAGACATCACTTGCGATAGACAACAATTCAACATCTGTGATTTGTTTTCCCGCATCACCTAAGGATTTTACTTTATCCAAAATTTGTTTAGATTGTTCTTCCGTGGGTTTCACACCATATTCTGCGAGCATTGCATTCATTCCATGAATTCCAGCATGTTTTCCAACTTGTAACCATCTTTTTCTTCCAACTAACTCAGGGCTAATTGGTTCGTATGTGAGAGGATTACTCAATACACCGTGTGTGTGAATACCTGATTCGTGGCCAAATGCATTAGTTCCAACTATTGCTTTGTTTGGTTGAACTATAATTCCTACAGTCTTAGAGATAAATCTAGACGTATCATAAATTAATTCAGATTTAATATTAGTTTCATATTTTTGTTCAAATGGAAGACATTTCAAAGCCATTGAAAATTCTTCCAAGGAAGCATTCCCAGCTCTCTCTCCAATTCCATTAATCGTTACATGTGCACAAGAAGCTCCTGCATGAATTCCAGATAATGAATTTGCAACTGCCAATCCAAAGTCATTATGACAATGAACACTTACTGGAAGTTTTGTAGCTTCTACAGTATCCCTAGTTAATTCTGCCATGTATTCTGGAGTACAATATCCTACAGTATCAGGAATATTAACTCGGTCAGCTCCTGCTTTTGCAACATCACCAAATACTTTTTTTAAGAATTCCCTATCAGTTCTTGTGGCATCTTCTGCCGAAAACTCTACTTGAAGACCTCTAGATTTTCCATATTCTACTGCTTCAATTGCTTTTTCAAGTGCTTGTTCTCTTGTCATTTTGAGTTTATACTCCAAGTGAATATCAGAAGTTGCAATGAAGGTGTGAATGTAATTTAGTCCTGCATCAACTGCAGCATCAATATCATTTTTGATAGTTCTAGTCAATCCTGCAATCTCACATGATAATCCCTCAGAGGTAATCATCTTGACTGCTTTTAATTCACCGTCAGAGATTACTGGAAACCCAGCTTCAATTGCATCTACTCCTAACGCGTCAAGTTTTTTGGCAATTGCTAATTTTTGATCAGGTGATAATGAGACACCAATTGTTTGCTCTCCATCTCTTAATGTTGTATCAAAAATCCTAACTTTCATGCTCCGCTCCTTTGTAAAGCAGCAACTCCAGTTCTTGCAACTTCAAGTATTCCAAAGGGTTTTGCTAATTCCTCAAAAGCTCGGATTTGATCAGGTGTAGCAGTTAATTCTACCATGATGGAATCTTTTCGCACATCGTGGATTTTACCACCGTATGCATTTGCCAGTTTATTTACTTCCATACTATCATTAGCATTACTTAGTTTAATCTTAAAAATACTTAGTTCGCGATATACTGTTTTATGTTCATCAAGGTGTTTGACTTCGATAGTGTCAATCATCTTATCAAGTTGTTTTACTATTTGTTCAACTTGTTTTTCATCACCATATGTAGTAATAGTCATTCTAGAATATTCTGGATTATCAGTCACACCTACAGAAATACTATCAATATTGAAATTTCTGGATCTGAAAAGATGAGTGACCTTAAACAAGATTCCAGGTTTATTTTCAACTAATAGAGTAAGAATAGCCCACATTATTATCACTATGAAGGTAAAATCATATCCGCAAGCGAAGTTCCAGGAGCTACAAATGGCAATACATCTTCTTCAGGATCAATTGGAATATCTATTACTGTTGCAACATCACTTTTCAATGCTGTTTTGATTGCTTTGTCAAGTTCATCCATGGATTGTGCACGAATTCCTTGAGCTCCATATGATTCTGCTAATTTTACATAGTCAGGACATTTTCCTTGATCAACTCCAATCATTCTTCTATTATAGAAAGTTCTTTGCCATTGTGCAACCATTCCTAATGAAAAATTATTTAATAGAAATACAATAACTGGAATGTCTTCCAACACTGCAGTTGCAAGAGAATTTTCGGTCATACTAAAACTACCATCTCCTGCAATATCTACAACAGGAACATTTGGTTTTGCAACTTTAGCACCTATTGCTGCAGGAAATCCCCAACCCATAGTTCCAAGTCCAGTAGAACTAAAGAAAGTTCCAGGTTGAATTACATCATAAAATAAAGATGCCCACATTTGATGTTGTCCTACTTCAGTGGTTACAATAGAATCATGAGGCAATACTTCACGAAGTTTTCTTAATATTTTTGCAGCACCCATTTCTCCAGGATGTAATTTCAAATTTTCTTTCCAGTATGCTTTAGTTTCTTTTACATGTTTAATCCAAGTAGTTTCAGTTCTCTTTACTGTTTTTTGTAAAAGCATTTTCACCATAATTCTAAGTGATGCACGTACATCTCCAACTACTGCAACAGAAGTAGTTTGATTTTTACCAATTTCAGCTGGATCTACATCCATATGAATAATTTTTAATCTCTTTTCAAATGCTTCAAATGTTCCAACAGATCTATCAGAAAATCTAGTACCTATTGCCAATACACAATCAGCCTCAGTCATCATTTTATTTGCCTCTGCATGGCCATGCATTCCAATTGGACCTAAGGACAAAGGATGATTTTCTGGAAATGCACCTTTTCCTTTGAAAGTAGTAACTACTGGAATCATAAGTAATTCAGCTATAGATTGAAGTTCTGCAAATGCAGATGAAATAATTGTTCCACCTCCAGCTAAGATGATTGGTTTTTCTGCACTAAGTAACATTTCGATTGCTCGTTCAACATGTACAATATCAGGATCAGTCCAAGGATGATAACCACGAATTTTAAATTCGTCTGGAAATACCATTGTTGCTTCTTTTTGTTGAACATCTTTTGGAATATCAATAAGAACAGGTCCAGGTCTACCGGTTTCAGCAATGTAAAATCCTTTTCTAACTACTTCAGGAATTTCAGCTGGAGTTCTAGGTTGAAATGCATATTTTACAACTGGGTTTGCCATACCAATAATATCACTTTCTTGAAATGCATCTTTTCCAATCATTGCAACTGGAACTTGGCCAGTAACTGCAATCATAGGAGAAGAATCAGCTTGAGCAGTAGCAATTCCAGTTAAAATGTTAGTAGCTCCAGGTCCAGATGTAGCAAAACACACACCAGGTTTTCTACTTACACGACCAAATCCATCAGCCATATGTGCTGCAGATTGTTCATGTCTAACCAAAATATGTCTAATATTACATCGTGCAAATTCATCATACATTGGAAGATTTGCACCTCCAGGTAAGCCAAATACTTCTTTGACACCTTCTTTTTCCATAGCAACCATCAATG
>JBHIUL010000069.1:0-6676 GCA_042138315.1 Nitrosarchaeum sp. | reverse complement strand
TGTTGTTTGGAAAATCATATGCTGATGCATTTGCTCATACTGAATCAATATTTAACATGAAAGAGAAAAAGCAAAAACTAGAAGCACATTTTGCAAAAAATAATTAATTTTATTTTAATATTCGCTCTATTCTAACTTTTTCAGGTCTATTTTTTATTACTTTCTCAACGACAATTCGAATATTGTCAATTTCAAGTTTATCCCCTTCTCTTGGTATGTCTTGTAGTTTTTCATGTAATAATCCATTAAGTGAAGAATAATCATCTCCTTCAGGAAGATCTGATTTAAAAATCTCATTAATACGTTCAATTTTGATATCCCCATTTGTGATTATAGTGTCTTTATCTACTGATTGAAATTCTGTTGGAGGTATGCTATCTGTTTCATCTTCTACATCTCCTACTATTTCTTCTATCAAATCTTCAAATGTAACTAACCCTTCTACGCCACCATGTTCATCAATTACAATTGCCATGTGTGTTTTTCTGCCTTTCATTTCTTTGAGTAATGAACTTACCATTTTTTCTTGAGATGCAAATACGGGTTTTCTTGCGACTTGTTCTAATGTGACCATTTTGTTTTCTTTTTCAATATGTGTTAAAATATCTCTTACATGTACAAATCCAACAATATCGTCCTGAGATTCTCCAAAAATAGGTATTCTGGAATGAGGGTTTTCATTAATTAATGGAAGTGCATCAAAGAGAAGCATTTTTGCAGGTAACGTAAACATTTTTGTACGTGGTGTCATTACTGCTCTGATCACAGTATCGTCAAATTCAAGAGCACTGTGAACTAATTCACTTTCATCTTTTTCTAGTGCCTTATCTGCTAGACCTTGTTCTACTATTCCTCTTATCTCCTCTTCTGTAATCAGAGGACCATGATAACTACTTCCTGTTAGCTTTACTATGGATTTTGTAATTATTTCGAGAATTTTTACTACTGGCCAAAACGCATATCCAAAAATAATTAAAACTGGTGCAAATCTTAGTGCAACTTTTGTTGCATTTGCATTACAATATGTTTTAGGAGTAATTTCTCCAAACACTAAAATTAAAAATGTCATAATTCCAACCGCTATTGCAAGTCCATCATTTCCAAACAATCTCAATGCAATACTTGTTGCAAATGCTGAAGAACCTACATTTACTACATTATTTCCAAGATTTACACTGGCCATCATCCATCCGGGATTAGTTTTTAATTTGTAAAGCGCATTAGCTCCTTTCACTTTTTGTTTTATCAACTGGTTTACGGTAGATTTTCTAGTGCCTACTAAAGCGACTTCGAGACCACTAAAAAATCCAGACAGCCCAATTAGAATAGCTAATGCTGTTAATTCAACCCATAAGTCTACCATTTTCTACTCCAAAAAAGCTTGTTAGAACAATATTTGTTCTTCATTTTATTATTTATGCACCATCTCTTGGTTAACTTTGTTTTGTAATCCCCACTTTTAAGGCTTGAGACATGAAATTAGTATTTAAAAAATTATTGCAGAAATGAGGCTAACTTTTAGGAGGAATTGCAAACTTGTTTTTAGGATTATTATGATAATCTACAGGTAGCATTGCATCTTTTTGTCTTCCTGTTAGAATTCCTACCACTGTTTCATCTTTTTTAATTATTTCTTCATGTATTAGTTTTTTAATTCCAACAACAGACGCACCTGAAGCCATTTCACAATCAAATCCATTCAATCCGACTACTGCCATGCCATCCAACATATCTGAATCAGATACGGTAGTCACAACACCATTTGTAAATTCTAATGCACGTAATCCTTTCAGTATATTGGCGGGTCTTGCAATTTGAATTGCTGTAGCTTTTGTTTTTGGTCTGATTCCTTCTTTGTCTAAATGATCGTAATACCTTGCAATTAATTCTGTGTTAGTATTGCCTTTGTTCCAACGTAATTCCTCATCTTCAAATTTACCATTATACAAATCGGATAATGTACTTGCCCCTTCAGAATTAATTACTGCTATTCGTGGTATTTTTTTAATCCAACCCCAGTCATATAATTCCATTAATGCTTTTCCACAACTAGATGTATTGCCAAGTGCTCCTCCTGGATAAACAATCCAATCTGGAGTTTCCCATTTGAAATACTCTAACACTCTATATGGAATTGTTTTTTGTCCTTCTATTCTAAATGGGTTAACTGAATTTACGGTATATCCATTATGGTTTTTTGCATCATCTAACGATTGTTTTAATGCATCATCAAAATTACCATCTACTTGAACTATCTGTGTTCCGAATTGATATGCTTGACTTAGTTTACCTGGAGCAATTTGACCTGATGGAATGTATACATCACAATCAATCCCTTCATTTGCTGCAAACATGCCTGCAGAAGCTGATGTGTTTCCAGTAGATGCGCAGACAATTTTTTTTGCACCTACCATTTTTGCATGTGTTACGGCACTTGCCATCCCATTGTCTTTAAACGACCCACTTGGATTGTATCCTTCTGGTTGTAACCATAATTTATTATTAGAAATTCCTATAAATTCTGCAGCTTTTGACATTTGGTATGGTTTTGACTGTCTACCTTCTGCACCATCTAACGAAACCAAATATTTTGAACATTCTTCTAAACTCTCTGTATCTATTTGACAAAAATTAAGTAATTCTCTAAATCGCCAAACTCCACTTTCATTGAAGATGTTTTCTTGAGGATTTCGTCTCTGATAAAATATTTCTTTTAGATTGTTCGATGGTTTATTTTTATATATTACATCTAATAAGTGACCTTTTTCACATTCCACATTTGTACTTTTTATTGGATACTCTAATCCACAATGAGGATCAATACACTTGAGATATGCATCTTGCTGCATTGTCAGATAGCGGAATCAGTGATAATTTAAAGTTAAGAGTAAAATCCAGTTAAATTAAGAATTATTTTCCTTTCCTAAACTTTTAGATAGATTATGATAATCTAAAGTTAATCATGGTGACTTATTATGAGTATTTGAAAAATATCTTGGAAAAGATAATACTTGCTCATAACACACTTGCAAAACTTGAAGATAAACCTGGAGATTTAGATATTATTCAAAAGGAAATCTCTAAGATCAATGGTTTTTTTCAAGTGTTTATTAACAAAATGGATACTGAAAAATTTCAATCCTCTGATTTTTTGGATCTTAAATCTAAATTTGAGTATTATTTGAAAAATTATTCTTTTGAAAAAGAGATAATCACAATGGCTTCTTTATACTCGAATGATTCTAATAGATTAAAAAACATACGATTGAAAATTCTTGAATCTTTAAGAGATAAAAAATTAATAGATAATATAGAATATGCAATAAAAAAATTATAAAATCATGGATAAAAAAATTAAAAAATGTATGTTATGCGGGTGTAAAGATCATCGTTTAATTGGTTGTGTTCATCATATGGCAAAAAAATGTGGATGTTACAAAAATAATGATTAATTAAATTATATTTAATAATTTTGTTTCTTTTTGGGACCTGATCTTTCATGAAAATTTAAACAGCATTTGCATTCTTTTTTCCTACACTCATCCTCTACACGATGACCGCATATGCCGCACTCGCAACCGTTTGCCATGTATTTTGATAATATATTTACAATATAACTAATACTGCAAATTTTTCTGATTTTCAGGTCAAATGGTTCTATTTTTTTGATTTAGATTTTTTTGTAGTGGATTTTTCTGGCTTACCTTCTAATTCTTGTTTCATTTCTGCGGCTTTATTATCTACCACTTTAATTATCTCCTGAATCAATCCATCTAGATCACTATCTGATGCCTCTGGTTCTACAGCTGTTGCAATTTCATTAATAGTACTTGAAATCTCTGCGCTTACTTCCTCAAAACTTTCTGGATCTTCATATGCCGCATTATACAAATTTTTGAGATTGTTTACATGGCTAATTACTTGATCAGTTAATGTAAGTTTGAATTCTGTACCGTTAACTTCTATCATCTTTGTAATCATATTTCAGATTTCAAATTCTGTGCCTTAAAGGTTTTTAGTTAAAATCTAACGTTTGTTGCATCTATTTTGTCAAACTAAAAGACAATGTAATCCAAAGCAGCCGCATCACTGATTAGAGTTGTATGTCTTGAACCTAAAACATACCCATTTTTGATATCATTTGTAGGCACCCATCTGTTTGTTGATGTATAATGCCTTTTTTCAGCTAATTCACGTTCAATTGCCTCTATGTCAAATTCACCCTCCTCAACTTCTTGTGATGTTAGATGTTTTATTGTCACTAAAATTTTACTAACTTTTACACGATCCCCAAATTTCCATTTTGATGGTGGATTTTCATCTGAGACTTCTAAGACTTTAATTTTCATTTGTTTATTTCCAAATGCATCATAACTGACCAATGTTCTTTCATCAGTAAATTCCTCAAAAACTACCCGTGACCGAGTTCCTTCAGATTTAGAAACTGTTTCTAATAATGACTCTGATTGTACTTCATTATCTTGTGTATTGCTCTCTTCTACGTTATCTTCAACCATGCTTTCATTTACTAGTAACCATTAAAAAAGACTATGCCTCAATTTTGGATAGTTAGGCACTAGATCTATGTTTTGTTTTAAATGGCATCATGTGTTCTTTTAGTTCTATTTTTTCTCGTTTTCCATTAATTTTTGCAAACATCTCACCATCATAGGTACATACACAATCTGTTATTTCTTTATACTCATCCCAAATCTTGTAGAATTCTCTCAATTCCCTGCTTTCGTACTGCCCTAACCCTATTCTTTTTTTTGATAAAAATTTGAAAGCCAATATCACTTTACGTTCATTGTAAATATCAAATGTTTTAATCCATTTTTGACACCTTTCTATTTGATCAGCAGGGACAGGAAGTGACGTACTTGTACCTGATTTGGCTTCTATGGTGAAAATCATACTGTTTTGAGTGTTCACTGCCAAAACATCTGGTAATGCTATACTCGGAGAACCTAGTCTAAACGCTTTCCAGTTTTCAACCGCGTTGAATCGTTTTACTAACGTATCTTCCCAATTATATCCTCGCTGCCTGCGTGTTCTTGCGATTTTTTTATTATCTTTTTTTGGTATTTCTTTTAATTTTGTTATTAAAATTGAGGTTCTTTTGCTATTCATACTAATTCTTATCTAAATTAGGTATAGACATGTAGGTTATTGTTCAATAACCTCTAGACTAATTTATCGACCCTGTTTAAACATTGAATTTTACTTTAAGATACCCTCAGTGAGTTTATGAATCCCCAATTAGGAATATTTGTAATGCTTGAGAAAATTGTTGAAAATTTAGGCAAACTAAAACAAGAATTTGTACAAACCTATGTTGGTAATAGTCATATTCAGGAGTTAATTCCTGTCTCTTCTTCCCAATCTTTTCCAATAGAGGACATTCATTTAGAATCATTACATAACTTTGCAACAAAAAATCCTATCTATCATAATTCCTATGAACAAGAAATTAATGGTATTTTATGTAAAGTGTATGAAGGAGACATTAACGAATATTGGCTAAACAGTATTAAACATGGCTCTAGCTGTCAACCATTCTACCCAACATGGATTTTTTCTGCATATGTTGCAGCATTATTTGCAAAAAGTTTTGATTACAAAGAATTGGTTGATATTGGTTCTGGTGATGGACGAATTGCATACTGTGCAAAAATTTTAGATTTACAATCAACAAGTATTGAAATTGATGATGTATTGGTAGAATTACAAAATAATATTGCAACGGCAACAAATATTGATTTTAATCCGATATGTACAGATGCTATTGAATTCGATTACTCTTTATTGAATTTAAAATGCCCTGTATTTTTTATTGGTGGATTGCCACAGATGGGTGGGGATATTTTAGCAACAAGTATTATAGAAAAAATATCTACTATCAATATCAGAAAAAATACAGGTATTGTTTTTGCAGGTACTCATTCAAAGAGACAACTTTCAGGTAATCAATCCAAAGGCGGTTGGAGTTCATTAATTGATAAACACGGTCTAAATGCGATAAAAACAATATCCCTCCCTACAATTTGGACCTTTGATCAACAAGAAGACACCCCTTACATTTATACAAAATTTACATGATCATATCATTGACATTTCAAAGTAATGACTTCCATCTTTTATCCCACATTTGTCTATTTTAACATTTTTCCCTATGTTTGGAATTCCAGACAATATTTTTCCCATTATTTTTATTGTGTTTTCAATTTCAACTATGCAAAAATATGTGTCATTTTGTTTTGAAAATTCAATGATCTTGCCTTCAGATGATGCTTTTCTCCAAAAAACTTCTTTAAAACACCGATTGCAAAATTCTGATGCAGGCCACACTATTTTTTTACAATCTTTGCATTCCGATATGATGAAATTACCTTTTTTTAATTCAGACTCAAAATTCATCTTTCCAATACCAAAACTGTGGATGATGTAGCAGCTGCAGACATGTTGTGAATTAAACCAATTTTTGCGTTTTCCACCTGTCTTTTATTTGCAGATGATTGTAATTGTTGAGTAATTTCAATAGTTTGGGCAATTCCTGTTGCTCCTAATGGATGTCCTGACCCGATTAATCCTCCTCTTGGATTAACTTTTAAATTATTTGTATTGTAGAGTTCTTTAACCATCTCAATTCCTTCCCCTTTGTTGCTAAATCCTATTG
>JBHIUL010000068.1:5464-6717 GCA_042138315.1 Nitrosarchaeum sp. | reverse complement strand
CGTAGCTATAACTATCTTAGTCATTAACAAAATTCAGATATTTTAGAAATTTAAGTACTATAGCTGTATTATGAAAATATTACAAATTTCTGATCGCATTATAACATTCAAGAAAATAATCATCGAATAGAAAATGCAAATATCAAAGGAACTGCAATAATCCCAAAAATTAATGCAATTTTGACATAGTCTTTTTTCTCTAATGGCTTAAGTTTACCCATAATACCAGGGGTATTTTGGCGTATTTTTAATTCATATGCCAATTTTTAGATAAATAGACAAAAAATATACCAATTAGATGAATTTTGAGGCATTTTACGCTTCAACTATATACCAAATTTTTTTAAATCATATTATGGCACAAATCGGTGTATTTATCATAATTGCAGCAATTGCAATTTCGATGATAGCTGCAATGTACATGTATACACAGTATCAGACAAACTTTATCGTCGTAAAAGAAGGTGAAACAGTTACCGTAGGACCTGTAGAGTATGCAGTTTCATTTGATGGGACACATAAGGGAAACAAAGAAGTGATGCCTGAAAACACATTTGTAAAAATTAGAATAATTGCAAAAAATATCAGCAATGATAATACAAGAATTTCTGGAGGCCAATTCTACATCGTAGATGAAAAGCAGCAAAAAACTCAGCCAACATATGGTGGATTTTCTGCAGATGATTTACTTGATGAGTGGTTAGAACCAAACAAACCAATGATGTTTACAACACAGTTTGATGTTCCATATGATGAACAAAAACAATACGACATTCTAATTCGTCCGTCAAAACAACAATCAACTGTCGATACAGCATTGATTTGCATCATTAATTGTTGATCGCAAAAAAAATATTGTCAAATTTTACTAATGTTAAGGTAACTATGTATGACTTTAACCATATAACCGCTATGATAAAGGTAACATAGTCATGGCAATATCAAGAGCCAAAAGAGCAGAAGCAGCTAAAAAAGCAGCACGTACAAGAAAACGAAACGCAGCTAAAAAAGCAGCTGAAGCAGCATTGATGGCAGCAAGAAGAAAAAGGAGCAGAGCTGCAAAAAGAGCAGCAGCATCTCGCAAGAGAGCAGCTCCAAAAAGAAAAGCAGCTAAAAGAAGAACTGCAGCTAAAAGAGCAGCTCCAAAAAGAAAAGCAGCTAAGCGAAAAGCTCCAAAAAGAAAAGCAGCTAAGCGAAAAGCTCCAAAAAGAAAAGCAGCTAAAAGAAGACGATAGTTGCTTCCATTATCTTTT
>JBHIUL010000068.1:0-5364 GCA_042138315.1 Nitrosarchaeum sp. | reverse complement strand
AGCTCCAAAAAGAAAAGCAGCTAAAAGAAGACGATAGTTGCTTCCATTATCTTTTTTCTATTTTATTTTAACAACAAAATATAATATTTCTATATTCGAATTTAGAAACATTTAATCATCATTCATTTTTAATTCAGGCAAAACAAAAACACGAACAGGCTTAATTTTAAGAATAATTCTTTTTTCATTTTCTTGTTTGAATGGATAATGTTCTTTTCCCATGTATTGTTTTGTTAATTTATCAGCATGAATGTAATTGTAATCTGGAATTATTTCTTCAACAATTCCTCTAATCGTTGTCATATCAAGTGGATTGTTACTTGAAATAACAGAAACTGCAACACGAGGATCACGTAAAATGTTTTTGTGTTTAATTCTTCCTTCTGCAGTATTTACAAGGATGTATCCAGAATTGTAATCTGCCCAAACTGGAGAAAGTTGTGGAGAACCATCTTTCATAAGAGTTGCAATAAAAACAATATTTTTTTGCTGAAAAAGTTTGATTGCCTTTTCTTCCATCAATATCACATTTTAACAAACATTGTCAGAAATTAATGAAAATAATTCTGATCGGTTGTTTTTTACATGGATAAAGACAGAAATGTTTGATTTAGGCATTCTGTTTGCCTGAATTTTCCATGATGTTAGTCATTGCTCGATTCATAATTTCCATTACAAGGTATTGAGAATAGCCTTCTGAATTATCACCTTTTGATTTTTTGGATTTAGTTGTTTTTGGACCAAGTGCTTTAAGGATCTTTTCAATTTTTACAGAAGTGTTGTCGATTACTTTTGAATATTTGGAGTCAAAATCTGCAGGTGCAACAAAATCAAGTAGTTTTGTAGATGTGCTGTAGAATTTGGTGATTGCACCTCGTGATTCTTCAATTTTGGCAATTTCAATTAATCCTGATTCTTTTAAAATATCAAGATGGTGTCGGACAGTTGTTAAGGCTTTTTTATATCCTGTCTTTTTTAGTTCATTTGAAATTTGATCAGCAGATAATGCACGATGATATAGAATTTCAATAATTTTTGCACGTGCAGGGTCTTCTATTGCTCGTGCGTGTTTGACGCTTGTAGTAAGTATACGATTTACTTTGATTTCTTTTTCTAATATTGTAGACATGCTGATGATTGCTTTAATTCTGATCTAAAAGATCCTCGTATCATATTTTTTTGTCTAATCGCATCAATTTTTTTTTGCTATAATGATGTTTGTACTAATATCAAATTATCATCACCGTTATCAATTATTTAGTAATGCTTTCATAATTATCATGAGCACTATCATAATAGTGATAACACTTGAATAAATATGATAGCACTGCCATCAATATGATAGCACTACCATCAATACTGTACCATTACAAATTATTTAAAAAAATTAATAAAAATAAAAATTATGAAAAGTTATGTAAGATTTGAAAGCAAAGTGTTGCAATAAGTCATATTTTGAAAACGATTAAAAATAAAATTCGAGCTGAGGATTAACTTTGGGTCAATAACAGACACAATAATTAAAACAATAACACATAACAACTACAAAGTATGTTTTGTTAGTTTTTCATATGCAGTAACATATCGTTTTGTCATTTTCTGAATTATATCTTGTGGGATAATAGGAGGTACTGGTTCTTGTCCTGCATCTCTTGCATCATCAAATTGCTTTTGATAACCATGTTCTGTCAACCAATCTCGTAGTATTTGTTTATCATATGCTTCTTGAGTCTTACCAATCTCATACGAGTCTTTGCGCCATAATCGGTATTCATCAGGACCAATGGAATCACCAAGAGTTATCTTTCCATTCAATATGCCAAACTCTAATTTTAAATCAGCCAAAATGAATCCAGCGTCATCTGCAATGTCAGACATCTTTTTGTAGATATCAAGAGATGTTTTTTCAAGCCAAGTGTATTGTTCTTCTGTAACTAATTTCATTTCTAATGCTTTTTCTTTGTTGATTGGAATATCATGTTCGGATTTTGTAGTAGGATCAAATATAGGCTCTAAAAGTTTGGCAGCAAGTATAGTGTTTGTACCCATTGGAAGAATAATTTCGCCTTTTTTCCATCTGTTTACAAGACTGCCATAAAAATAGCCTCTAACCACACATTCAATTGGCAACATCTTCATTTTTTTTACCACAATTTCCGTATCAGATTGTCTTTTAACAAAATGATTTGGTACTGGAAGTTCTTTAAACCAAAATTCAGCAAATTTACACAAAACTTCGCCCTTTTGAGGGATATTTTCTTTGAATTTTACATCGTATGCTGAAACTCTATCAGAGAACTGGAAAAGTAATGTCTCATCATCTATATCATAAAGATCCTTCACTTTGCCAGAAGTCAGAAATTTCAAACAGACAGGCTAGAATTTAATTGGATTTAACTGCTCTGAATTAAGAGCCCATCATTCCTACCATTTTTGGCAATTCACGATATGCCTTACTTACAAAAACATCATTATCTGCATTTATCATTACAAATTCCATAGGGTTGCCAGAGGGCGGGGAAAGAATAATCTTCTGACCAGATTTTAGAGATTTGATATCAAGCGTATCACCTGCACCGAAATTAACATGGATGTTAGTTAGTGTTTTAGATCCGGTGTTTTGAAGAGTTATTCTTCCAGTCACAAAGAGACTTTGTTTGTCGATTATTGGGTCCACAAAAAGATCATAATCTTGGGTGGCCACTGAAAGCTTCAATATATCAAAAGCAAAAATTATGCTAATTATTCCAATTATCACTACACCAATTACAATTAGTATAGAATATTGTTTCACTGTAACAATATTGTTTTTCTAATAATTAAGATTAATCTCAAATGAAATTAAAATAAAGAAAATAATCATATTCAGATACGCATAAAAAATAAACAAATTCCATAAAGTTAGAATTGGATAGTTAGCTTTCTCTAATTAGCTAAATCTAAGTTTACTAGTGTTTAAATTAATCAAAAAAAAATACAATGTATGATTACAAGTTGCAGAAACTGTAAAAAGTCATTTAATGCAAAAAATGCATTATTTTGTTCTATGAATTGCTATAAAATCTATACAGATGCAATAGAAAGAAAAGAGATCACTCCTTTAGCAGACGATATTTGCAATCACGAATATTCAAAAAATGGCACTATGAGTTGTAGAAAATGCGGTGTTGCATTAAGTATTCGTATAAAATAATCAGACACTAGAAATTAAGTGAAAATTTATGAGAATTCAAGATATAATTAATCAAAAATATCTCTCACTTGAAACATATAAAAAAAATAATCTACCAGTACAAACCCCCGTCTGGTTTGTAGTGCATAAAGATACAATTCACATAGTTACCAGAGAAAAAACAGGAAAAATAAAACGTCTTAAGAATAACAATAATGTTCAGATTGCCCCTTGTACTTTTAATGGGAAAATCACAGGTAAAGTGGCCACGGGAAAAGCAGTTTTTTCACCTCCCGAAGATGTACAAATGGTGTTAAATCTCAGACGGAAAAAATATGGAGTTATGGAAATAATTGCCAGATTTGTAAGTAGAAAAAAAGGAAATTTAGTAGTGTTTTCAATCAAATTAGATGAAACATGATTAATAGAATATTTTGATAATTTTTTGCAGATAAATTCTATTTTTTATCGGATTCAGTTATTTTAACACCGTTCCAAAACGCTATCATACCTTTAATTTTTTTTGCAGCGTCATTTGGCTCTGCATAATACCAGGCACAATCTTTATTGGTTTTTCCATTAACTGTTACAGAGTAATAATTTGCCATTCCTTTCCAGCCACAAAATGTAGTCAAGTCTGTTTTCTGAAAATATTCAGATTTAATGGAATTGAACGGAAAATAATGATTCCCTTCAACTACAACTGTATCAGTACTTTCTGCAATCACCGTATTATTCCAAATTGCTTGCATGTTTAATGGCAAAAACAGGGATATTTAAAAAATTATTTTTTGTTTTGTTCTGGAATTACAGATAAGGTAGTAGTAGATATTACATTTTTAATTTTTCTTATCTGTTTTGTAATTGTGTCTTCAAGTTCTTTTGATGTATTTGCCTCAACTTTGACAAAAATATCATAAACACCAAATGTTCCCTTGGCTTCTTTTACAGCGTTGATTTTTAAAAGATCACTCATTACTTCCATTTCATGAGCCATTACACTTTTGACTAGAACATAAGCAGTTTCCATATTACTCGCCTTTCATCTCAATACGAGTTTTGAACTGTGGTGTAATTCCTAATGAATCATAATTTCCAGACGAACAAGTGAAACACATTGAATCTTTAGGAATACCTACGGCATTTGCAAGATTTTCAGCATCATTATACCCCAAAAAGTCTGCTCCAATGCTTTTTCTAACCATTTCAGTTAGTTCCTCCTCAGACAAATCTTTTCCATCTGAAAATGTTGCTAGTTCATCCTGAGATGGAAAATCAATACCAGCATAGCATGGAAATTTGATTGGAGGATATGTTATGACCATGCTGATTTTTTTTGCACCAGCTCTTCGCAAAGCTTGAATAATTGCCTTTGAGCTAGTACCTCGAACCAAGCTATCATCAATTACAACAACATGTTTACCTTCAATGATTTCTTTAATTGGAATAATCCAACGATTGATTTCTATTCTGTCACTTTGATGGGGCTCAATGAAACTACGTAAGGGACCTTTTTTGCTATATCTATCTTTGAGCAATCCCTCATCAAATGTAATTCCTAATTCTTGTGCATAACCCAAAGCAGCAGGACGTGCAGAATCAGGAACAGGAATCACAAGATCAGCATCATTGATTGGGAATTTTCTTGCTAAAAATTTACCAATGTTTTTTCTTGAAATGTAGATGTTGGCACCCTCCATGTTACTGGAAGGATGTGCAAAATAAGTAAATTCAAAAGAGCAATGAGCACGTGAGGTATCCTCAGAAAACCTTTCAGTTTCCAATCCATTTTTGCTTAATTTTATCAATTCGCCAGGTTTTACATCTCTTTGTAATTGTGCACCAACTGCAGAAACTGCTGATGACTCTGAAGCAATAATGTAGGTATTGTCTGATTCCTTGTAACCTAAAACCATTGGTCGAAATCCTTTAGGATCTCTTGCAGCATAAACAGAATTATCATCTGAAATAAAAGTAAAACAATAAGAACCAACCATCTCATTTTTTAAAATTGAAAGTGCTTTTCCCATTTGACCATTCTCAGAAATTAATGAAACTAGTCTTTGTGCTGCAACCAGAGTATCACTTGCATTTTGAGGAGTAAAAGAACATCCACCAACTAGATTTGATAATTCTTGGACATTTGCAATTGTTCCATTATGTGCAATGCAGAGATCTTTGACTTTAAGTGG
>JBHIUL010000067.1:0-6721 GCA_042138315.1 Nitrosarchaeum sp. | reverse complement strand
TATCATAAGATATGCAAAGTAATTCTCAAATGTTTCCTTTAATGCAAAACCAACACCAATTGCAATACCACCACTTGCGGTAGCCAGTACAAAGAGGTCAACACCCCACCAAGATATTATTCCTAAAACAGCACCAAGAAAAAATCCAAGTGGGATAAAATTTCTAAATGGCTTAGGAAGGCCTTCTCTTTTCTTTTCAGCATATCCCGGAGGTTTAGAACCAGCTAGAATTGGTTCATAATTAGCACTACGTTTTTCTTCGGCCCAAATATCAGTTTCATAAATCTCATCCGGAGTTCTACCTGGAAGCAATGGTCTTCCAAGTTCATTTTCCCCAGATACACAATCATTGTAATATTTTTCATATTTTTTACGTTCAGATTTTTGCCATTCTGAAAAAGGATCTTTTACAAGTTTTTGATAACTGCCAATTCGAGTTCCTCCAGATGTAGTGAATTTTTCAAGAAAGAGTCTGCCTTCGGCAGTATTTAGCAATTCTTGAAATTCTTTGTCAGGAATTTCCTCAGGAGAATGTTTTGGAGGAATCCATTGATAGCATTTGTGAAAGAGATCATCTTCATCATCAGGAAACCCATTTTGATCTCTCCAAGCTTTGAAGTCTTCTTTTTCAAGTTTCAGTTTTTCTTTTTTCTCAAGCAATATTGTTATGATATGACCAACAGTAAATGCAATTACAAGGATGTTCATAGAATTGAGAAGTTTTGCAAAAGTTTCACCAGTAGTGAGTTCAGCACTTAGTTGTTCTTGTAGAATTTCATTTGGATCATCAAATAATTCAAAAGTTTGAATGTAAATGTTAATGGATGAAATTAATGCTAGTGCAAGTATAGGTAAAACTGCTCTTCGAACTATTTCAGCAAGTATAGGTTTGCTGTAACTGAACTTTTTTGTACGTGTCCATTGTCTAAATTTAGTATAAATTGTTGCAATCACTATTAATCCAACTACCAAAATAGTAAACGCTATTTGGAGTGAAACAGATGAAGATAGTAATTCAATCAAAGTTCCAATTTGTCCAACAGAAGCCACTGCTGCTTGTTCCTCTGCAATGATTATTTCTTCTCCTGCCATTATCTATTCAACTAATCCTACAAAATATAATATTTTCATCAAGATATCATCAATCTCATCATTTTTTATAAATCATTCAATCTAATTTTATTAAAATTAGCAATCTGAGTCATCATTAACACTTAACAAGGGTAAAAACGTACTATATTTATGCAAAAACAAGATTCCAGATGGGAAGTTAATGAATCACCACGCATCAAAAGTTACACTCTAGCAAATTTTCGAGAATTACCACAAATTCAAAAACTTGGAGCAGAAAAACAGTTCGAAATGGAAGTGGTCGGGAATGTACTTCCATTTAAGACAAATAATTATGTTGTAGAGCAGTTAATCGACTGGAATAATGTTCCAAATGATTCAATGTTTGTTTTGACATTTCCGCAAAAAGGAATGTTGATTCCAGAACATTATGCAAAGATGGAAGCAGCACTCAAAAAAGGCGATAAAAAAGAAATTCAAAATACAGCAAATGAGATCAGATTACAACTGAACCCACATCCTGCAGGACAAATGGAATTAAACGTCCCTACACTAAAGGATGGAACTAAACTATATGGAATGCAGCACAAGTACAAAGAGACATGTCTCTTCTTCCCAAGTCAAAGTCAGACATGTCATGCATATTGTAGTTTTTGTTTTAGATGGCCACAATTTGTTGGCATGGATGAACTCAAGTTTGCAATGAAAGAGGGCGAACAGTTAGTACAGTATCTAAAAGAACATCCAGAAATCTCAGATGTTTTGTTTACTGGTGGAGATCCGATGATAATGAAAGCAAGAATTTTTGCAACATATATCAATCCATTACTTGAAGCGAATCTTCCAAATCTTAGAACAATACGTATAGGTACCAAAGCATTGTCTTACTGGCCATACAAATTCTTAACAGAGGATGATGCAGATGAGATGTTAGACATATTCAAGAGAGTTGTCGATAAAGGTATTCATCTAGCTGTAATGGGTCATTTTAATCACGTAATAGAACTAAAAACTGATGCAGTAAAAGAAGCAATAAAGAGAGTACGTGCAACAGGAGCTCAAATCAGAACCCAATCTCCAATACTTCGTCACATAAATGATAATTCTGAGATGTGGGCTGAGATGTGGAAAACTCAGGTTCAATTAGGCTGTATTCCATATTACATGTTTGTTGTTAGAGATACAGGAGCTCAGCATTATTTTGGCATACCATTAGTAGAGGCTCAAAAAATATTTCGTGATGCTTACAAAAAAGTGACAGGTCTAGCTAGAACAGTAAGAGGTCCAAGCATGTCTGCAACACCAGGAAAAGTTCAGATTCTTGGAATAACAGAACATGCAGGAGAAAAACTAATGGTGTTAAGATTTTTACAAGGAAGAAATCCAGATTGGGTGCAAATTCCATTCCTAGCAAAATATGATGAAAAAGCTATTTGGCTAGATGATCTAAAACCTGCATCAGGGGACAAATTTTTCTTTGAAGATGAATTAAATGAAAAAATGAAGACTATCAAAAATGAGGACTATCCAGAATCCTAAGCATGTATTTACAAACTTGTTCAAACATTATCACAAGGTCATATTTGTAAGGCAATGGATATAAAAAAATAAAAATGAATTCAAAACAAGTTATAGAAAAGATACAGGAAGAAAATATTTCGTTTGTAGACTTTTGGTTTGTAGATATTTTTGGTGAACTACATTGTATGGGAATGCCAAGTTATTCTCTATCAGAAGATGACTTTAATGATGGACTTGAAAAGCTTGATGCAAGTTCCATTCTCGGTTTCAAGTCAGTAAATAAATCAGATATGATTATGAAACCAGATCCTTCAACTTTTCGTATATTACCTCCAGATTATGATCCTAATAGAAAAAATGCAAGAATATTTTGTGATCTTTATGAAGGAAATAAATCAGAAGAAACTAGATTTAACAGAGATTCTCGTGGAATAGTATCAAAAGCAAAAAACAAACTTGGTGAATTTGGTCTCACTCATACAATGTGGGGACCAGAAATAGAATTTTTTGTCTTTGATGCAATAAACATCTATCCTTCACCTTATGGTGCAACTCACTCATATGGTGGTTCTGGATATTCCATCGAATCAAAAGAGTCACCATGGGCAAAAGGAAACGCAAGTACTGCAATTGATCTTAAAGAAGGATACTACCCATCACAACCAAAAGACACACTAGGTAGCCTTAGAAAAGACATTTGTGATGATTTGTATCGATATTTTGGAATTGAAGTTGAAGCTGAACATCACGAAGTTGCAACATCTGGACAGAGTGAAATTAATTTCAAATATGGTGAAATGACAGAAATTGCAGATGCCGTAGTTACGATAAAAAATGTAGTTAAAGTAAAAGCAAAAAAAAGAAACAAAGTTGCAACTTTTATGTCAAAGCCAATTTTTGGCGATAATGCATCTGCAATGCACACACATCAAAGTCTATGGAATAATAATACAAATAGAATGTATGATCAAAATGACAAAGTTGCACAGCTTTCACAAGAAGGTCGTTATTACATAGGAGGTCTTTTGGATCATGCTTCTGCATTATGTGCAATTACAAACCCTACAACAAATTCCTACAAAAGACTAGTGCCAAATTTTGAGGCACCTGTAAACGTTTGTTGGGGATTAGGTAATCGTTCTGCTGCAATTAGAGTACCAATGTATTTGAAAAATAAAGAAAAGAGTAAACGTATAGAATACCGTGTACCAGATCCTACAGCAAATATCTATCTTCTTGAAGCAGCATTGTTACTTGCAGGATTAGATGGTATCAAAAACAAAAAAGATCCTGGTGATTCAGTAGAAGAAAATGTTTACAAGCTTAGCACAGAAAAGAAGAGAGAACTCAAAATAGGATCATTGCCTACTTCACTTAAAGGAGCACTAGATGCATTTCAAAGTGATATGAAATTTCTTGAAGATGTATTTACAAAAGATTTTCTTGATGCATATACAGAATTAAAATACAAGGAATATCATGCATTTGCACAAACTCCAACTGCATGGGAAGTTTCAATGTATACAGATGCATAATTATTCTAACATAGAACACGTTTTTTATGACAAAAAAAATATTTTAGAAACAATTGGAAAAATGCTTTTAACATTTGCTTAAAAATTGTGCCTAATGAACACAACAATGAAGATCATAGCCATGTTGGCTATCTTGCCACTCTTTACTATGGTCCTTACTCAGAGCTATTTTACTCAGGCAGAGGCTTTACAAGGAGCAGGAGTTCCATTGAACTCTTATGGTTCTAAAAACAATGAAATTGTTTGCGGAGACAGATTATGTTCTGAAGCTCCTCCAGCTCAACCAGTAAAAGAGCAAAAAGTAGAACAAAAAGCAAAGATGGAAGAAAAACCAAAGATGGTGCAAAAGCCAGAGATGGGAGAAAAACAGATGACTGAAACAACAAAAACAACTGTTGGCGCAGGTTCTGTTTTAAAACTATCACGTGCAAATGTTCCAGCAAAGATCCCCATGCATCAAGGATTCTACAATGGTGGTGAAGTATACTATATCATCACAGATTCCAGTGATAAAACACATGCAGATGTAATAACAAAAAATCAAAAATGGAAAGTAGAGTTAGCTCCATTACTAAAGAATGCACCTGCAAAAGCATTATCAAAAACATACATGTTTACAAATGGAATTAGTGGTGGCGGAGTACATGGATATCAAGGAGAAGTGTTTACAAGTACACCTGCACAACCAGAGGTATACAGTGCATTAACATCTCATGTTCATGTAACATGGAAAGATGGTACAACACCAAGAGTATTGAATTCAGAAAAAGCAGTGATGGAAGCAGAAAGAAAAGGAGAGATATCTTTGACCCCATTAGAAGTTGTCTTAAACATGCCACAAATAGTTTGGCCAGAAGGACAGATGAAGGTAAAGAAAGACAAAACTCTAGCTGACGATACACCGTATGGTGATGCGCAAGTTCTTGAAATCGACACCAAAGGAAAAACTGTTACATTTATCGCACATAGAGGTTGGGGTCCAGACGGAAGAACTATCTACTACATAGTAACTGACGCAACACCTTCAGGTCCAGCAGAAATGATGGGCGTAACTAGCGCACCAACTTCTGCAAGTTTGATTGCAAATTCAGCCGCAGTTGATCTATTCCAATTCATGAATGGAATCAAGGGCTCAGGTCCATCAGGATTCCAAGCAGGAATTGCAGCAGGAGCACAGGGTGATGCAAACTATTCCCCAATGTGGAGAATCAATATGATTGGTTGGAAAGATCCAAGTAATGCAGCAGTACTTGAAAACATTTCAGACATTACAGCTTATCAAAAGGCTGGCTTGATTGATGTAGGATTAGCAAGACCAATGGACAGTGATCACATAGTAAACTGTCCTTTCATTGATCCCTTTCAATAGGGATTAATCCATTTTATTTTTTATATTTCAAAAATACAGTGATGAAATATCCAAGAAACTAAGTTGGTTTAGTTTCAGTTAACAAATTCATGATTCCTTGAGTAGTCACGATTCCAACTACACTATCATTTTTAGGATCAACAACAGGAATAATATCAAAAGGATGAGAATTCATCTTCTGTATAACAGAATAAAGATACTCATCAGGAGACACGGTGTGGAATTTCTTAAACATTACATCTGTAATTGTAATAGAATCATACGTTTTTTTATGAAATCTTTCAATTTCTCGTTTTGAAACTAATCCAACAAGTTTGTTTTGCGCATCAATTACTAGAAACGGTATTTTGTTAAGATCATTTTGATCAAGAAATGCCTTAACGGTTAAGAGCGGTGAAGTTTTAGGGAAATCAGTAACAATTATTGCAATTGCAGGTACATCAGATACTACTCTTCTAAAATAAATTGGCATAAGTCCAAGCTCCACAGTACCTACTTTGACATGGATGATTTTCTTTAATTTACGTTGAAGTTCAATGCTAGATATTATCATAGTTAGAAGAGTACCAAATACAAGAAGAGAGAATAATTCATCATCTAACATATGTGCCTGTAACAAAGACAACATCAATGCCAAATCTACAGCCCCTTTTGCCATGACACCGTATGCTACAGTAGTAGCAGGACGCATCTTTGCAATACGAACAGCTACGTAAGCACTGATAAATTTAACACCTATTATTATTCCAAGAAATACAGCTATAACCCATAATTCTAAATTAAGAAAACCAAGACTAAAGTGAAGTCCGATACCTGCAAAAAAGATTGGAATGAATATTCCATGTCCGATTACGCCAATATTTTTAGAAATTTCTGAATATTCATCCTTAGTCATTCTAGATACTGCAATTCCCAAAAGCAGTGCGCCGATTGCTCCATGAATTCCACTAATCTCTGCAAAATATGCTACAAGTAAAATTACACCAATGATTACTCCAAAATATATTTGCTGACCGCGTAAATGTTTTTTTAATACACGGAAGAATTTTGGTAAAACAAAAACAGAAAGAATACCAGCAACTGCAAAAAAGATAATCATCTTTGCAAACAACCAGAAAAACTCTGAAATCTGTGGAGTATCACTGGCATTAACTTGAATCAATACACTTGTGACAATAATTGCAATAAATTCTATAATTGCAGTAACAGTAAAAATTTCAAGACC
>JBHIUL010000066.1:0-6912 GCA_042138315.1 Nitrosarchaeum sp. | reverse complement strand
TGGTTTGTTTTGGTGTTATGATTGTATTTAGTGTAAAATTTTGTAATGGCCATGAGCTATCGGTAACATTGTTAATCCAAAATCTTGTGATTTTTATTGGAATTTCTCCTGTATTTTGAACAGTCAAATTGAATTTACCTGCATCAATTCTTACATTTGTAATTTCGAAATTTTCTTTTGCCTTATCTGCACTTTCAATTCCTTTTGAAATTACTTGATCGTTTACCTGTTCAACCAGTTTTATACCGAATGTAAAATATCCTAATACAGATGTTAATACTACTACCAAAAATATCATTCCTATTATGCTACTAAGACCTTTTCTGTATTTCACGGGATTACACTTTCAAAAAGTAATATTTTTCAATCAATAAAAGCATCATGTATGGGTTTGAGTTGTAATGATATTGCCTCTTTTTGTTTTAATTGATACGTCTAATACTTCATGTGATGCAAAATCATTATTGTTTAATACTATTTTTAAGCTGTTTTCTGGCATGATTTCTCCATCAAGGATGGAGTAAATTTTTGTAAATCCTGATGTCTTTTCACTGAATGTTATTTCAGTAATATCTACCCCTACCTGTCCAACATTGGTAATGACTAAATTAATTTGAGTACATGGATCTGAAGTACAATATACATATTCAAACACCAGTGATTCATTGAGTTTACTGAGATAATCAGATACGGTATTAGTCATTTCTGCTTGTTGTAATGATAATGAGGATTGGCTCCATACGAGGCCAGCACTACCCATCAAAGTTACTGCTGACATCATTATAGCTGAAGTTATGACTGTGGCCAAAGCTCTTCTTTGTCGTACATGGGTCAAATTCATGTAGTTATTTCCACTTTTGGGAATTTATCCATTGGGTTGTAATCTTAATAACAAACAAGTTTGAGCCTAAATCTAAAAATAAAAATCATACAATAATAATTTAATAATCATTTCAATTAATCCTTAAAGAAAATGAGTATTGAATTTCATGTGTTTTTTGTAGACACACAAAATAACTAATCATTAATTGCTTTCAAAAATTAAAAATAAAATGTGGAAAATCTTCACATGATCATTATTCAATAAAAACAAATCCATGCTAGTGGAAAATACAATTAATCATAAATTAGCGGTTTAACAAAACTAATGATCTTCTTGAAAGTTCTAATTTTGTTTTGTTGAAAAAAATACAATGTTAAAAAAATCAATTACAATTATTGAATCTAATATATTTTTAATAATTTAATTTTCCAATTTATAACATCTATTCTAAAAGTAATCATTTTAAAATCTATTTTTTTAAAATTTAAATGAAATCATTATCAAAACAATTATCTGCTAATTTTAGTATTGAACATAGAAATAATGCTAAAAATAAATTCAATATGAAAATATTTTAAAAAATGTAAATTTTTTTAAAATAGATATGTCCCAATATTTTATTATGATAAATTAAGATCTTCTAGACTCTGGATTTTTTTTATCATCTAATTTTTTCTTTAACTCTAAATTTTCCTTCAATAATTTGTCATTTTCTGCTTTTAGAGTGTTAACAGAAGTTTGTTGTGTAAATAATGGATGGCCTGGCGAAATGATTCCATTAGAATTCATTGTCAATAAACCTGAAGCATATTTTTGATATGATTGTTGAAACCCATGTAATTTTCTATTAATTAATGCATTGTCATCTGCAAACTTTTCTTTCATTGGATTTTCAAAAATTTTAAACATTGGGTTTGACAATCCAGGTGGAAGTCTAGGAAATTGTAAAGCAAGATGAGGTATGTTTGGATTTAATCCATAAAGGTCCCTTAATTGTTTAGTTGGTAAATCTTCCATGATAATACGTCAATATTGCCATATTTTTGCCTTGTCTTTGAGCGTTTGATATACGATATAGCTAATTTTGAGTCATTTTAGCTCAATTTGAGCTGATCGCTGATCCTTATAGATTGCAATTTTAGATCGCAAATAGGGAAGATGGAATCTACAAAGACCTGTATGAGATGTAGTAAAAACATCAAAGAAGAAGAATTGCATAAAATTGTAATTTATGTGATACAGGAAAAATTCACCGAGCATCATTATGAACATGTAGAATGTCCGGGAAAATTTACTGTTTAATCTACATACTCGTAAATTTTATAAATTTCTCCAGTTAGTCTTGAGCGATATTTCCATTCACTGTTTTTCCAAATAATTTCTTTGAATGAACTTTGAGAAGTTGGATGTAATTTAAGATAAACATCATTGCCAATTAAAATTTGGTTAGGTTTTGCATGAGATTGGATTTTAGATGCAATATTCATCGCAGGTCCCATCAAATCTACATGAGCATTATTTGGATCTGAACCATATCTGACAACTATACTTTGTCCAAAATCAGCACCAATTTTTACCATTAAATCAGGATAATCATATTGATTCAAAATTGGATTTATGCCTTTTTGAATTACTGTTAACATTGATTTTGCACAACTAATTGCATTGTCTGCAGCTAAAAGTGGATTGTCTGTTGCAACAAAATATCCAATCACTGCATCACCTACAAATTTTAAAACATATCCATTATGTAAGGTAATTACAGATGCCATTTCTTGAGCAAAAGAACTAATTATAATTGCTAATTTGTCCTCAGGTAACTCTAATGTCATTGTAGTTGAACCCACCAAATCAACATATAGTACTATCATGTCAATTTTAGAAAAAACATTATTTCGCAGAAAATTTTCGGATTCATCTGTAATTCCAGTGTATTCATACCCTTGCTTTAATGCTCCCCAAATTCTTTTTTGTGTTTCTAAAATCATTGTTTCAGAATCCACAATTCTTTGGGATTTCTGACCGAGTAATACATCTACCATGTTTGGACTTGTTAATTCAGAAGATTTTTTGTCCTCGTTTTTAACTTGTGAATTATCGGATTTCTTAATTTCAGGCATTTTTATCAACTTATTCTAATGGAAATTCTGTATTGCAGTTAAGGCATCTCCCTCGTTTCCCCTTATAACCTTCATCATAATATTGTGAAATTATCGAATTACATAGATCGCATAATATTTTTTCTTCAACCATATAATGAATGTGGCTGATTTTTCTATATAAGATATCGGTAATCTTAAGGTTTAAGGATTGTTGTGATTTGTTATTTTTTGTGCGTTTGGGTACAAGATCATCAAATGAGTTTATTCAACATTTGAATAAAAAATACGATGAAATTCAACAGGTATTTCTAACAAAAATAACACAGATTACAAAACCAATAAGTATCAAAGTTATGTTGGGTGATGCAACAATTACTGAACAAAAAACTTTTGATCCTACACGTGTAAGTGACTTTTACCAAAAAATAATTAAAAATCTGAAAGAATGGTCAATTCAAGAAGTTTCAATTTCAAATAATGAAGATATTAGGCGAATTTTTACTAAATTTGAGATTCGGGAGGGAAATTATTTAATTTCAGGTCACATGTCGCTACAATATCATGTGTTGTTATACTATAAACCAGATCAACAAGTCATACAATTACAAAAAGAACTATCTGAAATAATTGATTTAACAAAAAACAAAGAACAGCAAATGTCAGACAATAGTGATCAATTTGTATTAAATAAATTAAAAGACAAAGGATACAAAGACTTTGATCATCAAAAATTATTTGAGATATTTTATGAAAATGATGAATTTAGAGAAAAAATATACAAAGAAATAGAACAAGAAATTGAAGTTGATTTTAAAGAGTTATCAAATAAAAAAACAAAATTAATTAAAGAATTAGATAATTTGTTAGTTGAAACTTATCAAACTAGTTCTGTTCTGATTGATGATACACGATTAATAACTGGAGAAGAGGGTTGCTTGTGTACATTTGATATAGAGTTTATTAAGAATAAAACAAAAGAAGGACTATTTGATCCTAGAAAAATGTCTGAACCCATAAAAGAAAATATTGTCAAACGTTTAAATGAATTTTCAAATTTATTAACGCTATGATTTTGTACGAAATTTAATTAATTTTTAAATAATCTTATACGAATTCACATTAATCAAAATATAGTGAATATTGAATTAGTTTTAGTATGGTTTTGAATTATTTTATAATTTTTTAAAAATTACGCACAAAAATGGATTAAAAATATGACTTGGAAATGGAAGGAGACAAATATCTCTTTTAATTAGCAAAATTTCTAATGAATCCAACATTTGATGAAATCGAAAACGCAAAATCATTACGAGGAAATGAGGTGAGAAAAACACCATTAGTGTATTCGCCCACATTTAGCGATATTACAGGTTCAGATGTATATTTGAAAGCTGAATTTCAACAAAAAACAGGTTCGTTTAAAATCCGTGGAGCATATTATAAAATAAAATCATTATCTAGCGATGAAAAAAAACATGGTGTTGTTGCAGCATCTGCAGGTAATCATGCACAAGGTGTTGCGTTTGCATCATCATTAGAAAAAATACCCTGTACTATTGTTATGCCAAAAAATGCATCCCCATCAAAGGTATCTGCAACTAAAGGATATGGGGCAAATGTAATTCTAGAGGGAATAAACTACGATGAATCATCTGCAAAAGCAAAAGAAATTGCTCAAAAAACAGGCGCAACAATGATCCATGCGTTTGATGATCCTCAAATCATAGCCGCACAAGGAGTAATAGGACTAGAGATTTTAGAAGATCTTCCAAACGTAGATGAAATCTATGTTCCAATTGGCGGTGGTGGATTAGCTGCAGGAGTTTTAATTGCAATAAAAGAAAAAAATCCAAACATCAAAGTGGTGGGAGTTCAATCAAAATCATTTCCTTCAATGTACGAGTCACTTAAAAAAGGTGCTTTAACATCAAGTGGAGGTTCAAGAACAATAGCCGATGGAATATCTGTAAAAACACCTGGGCAGAATACTTTTTCAATAATTAAAAAATTAGTTGATGAAATAGTACTCGTAGATGATTCAGAAATAATCAAAGCAATGTTTTTACTTATGGAGCGAATGAAATTTGTTGTTGAACCGGCAGGGGTAGTGGGTTTAGCATATTTGATTTCAGCAAAACCATCACCTGGAAAAAAAGTAGTTGCAATACTTACTGGGGGTAATGTGGATATGTATCTTTTAGGTCAAATTGTAGACAAAGGTTTAGCTGCGATGGGACGTTTACTGAAATTAACTATATTGTTACCTGACCGACCAGGCGCATTCAAAGAGATTGTAGATGAGATCAGTGCAGCTAATGCAAACATTGTAGAAGTGGTACACGACAGATTAAGTTCAAATATTAATGCTGGTTCAGCGGCGGTTACACTAAGCTTGGAAACACAAGGAAAAGAACAAACAGAAAAATTAATTGATATACTACAAAAGAAAAATATTCAATTTAATTTAATGACATAAATTTATTTAAATTTTTTTTGAACAAATTTGCCGAGGCCCTGCTTTTTTAGATTCTCAGATTCTTTTAGTACTAAATTATGTTGATTTATTTTGTATTGTTTTATTTTCTTCTTCAGTTCTGGAAATTCATTTGCCAGAATTTTTATCGCATATATTCCAGCATTTCCTGCTTTATTTACTCCAACTGCTGCGACAGGTGAGCCAGAAGGCATTTCAGTTATTGAAAGAAGTGAGTCCAATCCTCCAAATGAGGAAAATTTGGAATTATCTGTTTTTTTAGACTGTTTATCATTATACACCATAATTGGCACACCGATTACTGGAATTACGGTATGTGATGCAATCATTCCAGGTAGATGTGCAGCTCCACCAGCACCCGCAATTATTAATTTAAAACCCATTTTTTCTGCATGTTTGGCATATTCGTCTAATCGTGTAGGAGTTCTATGTGCAGATATGATCTGGTCTTCATGTTTTATTTTAAATTCATCTAGAATTTTAGCAGCTTCATTCATTATTCTGCTATCTGAGCTAGAACCCATGATAATTCCAATCAGAGGTTTCTTTGTATAACTCACAATATTAGAAAAATAAAGCTGGTTATTATCTATAATGGCTAAAATCATGTATATGATCAGGCAAATCTGAATTTCCGGATTAGTGCTCAATATGATATCCAAGGTTAAAAGCCAATATTCAAAAACAGCATTAGATATTTTTAATCGTAAATTTGGAAAAGGATTATGAGTAAAATACTTGGAATAATTGGAGGAGGACAACTTGGAATGATGTTAACAGAAGCAGCTAAAAAAATGCCAGAACACATATCGAAAATTATAGTATTAGATCCAGTAGAGAATTGTTCCGCATCACAAGTAGGAGCTGAGCAAATAATTGCAGATTTTAAAGATAAAAAAGCAATCATTGAATTGGCTAAAAGATCAGATATCATCACATATGAAATAGAATCTGGAGATAGTGAAGTATTAAAATCTGTAGAGGGTGAGGCAGAAATCAATCCATCTCCAGAAACATTAAAAATAATTCAAGATAAGTTTTTACAAAAATCTTTTTTATTAGAAAATAATATCCCTGTTCCAGAATTTATTCAAATAGAATCAATTTCAGATTTAGAACAAGGATTAAAAAAATTTGGGTATCCTGCATTACTCAAAGCTAGACGTGACGCATATGATGGTCGTGGTAATTTTAAAATAAATTCATCCGAACAAATTCAAAAAGCTGCTGATTATTTTAATGGGAGAAAATTAATGCTTGAAAAATTTGTACCATTTAAAATGGAAGTCTCAGTAATTGCTGCAAGAAATACAAAAGGACAAATCAAAACATATCCATTAGTGGAAAATATACATGAAGATAATATTCTTCGAGAAACATTAGCCCCAGCAAGAGTATCTGAAGAAATCATAAAAAAAGCAGAGCATATTGCCAAAACAACAATGAGTGTTCTAAATGGGGCAGGGGTATTCGGGATAGAAATGTTTGTTACT
>JBHIUL010000065.1:0-7040 GCA_042138315.1 Nitrosarchaeum sp. | reverse complement strand
ATTAATATTGCTAAATAATATGCCACAAACTTGTTTGGAATTATCTTTGACTCTATTGCTTCTTTGCATGTGATTACATGAAGTTTTGAGTCAACTTGAATTCTAATTATTGTATCTGCTATTTCAGAAAATTTTTCTATTTCATCTAATTTTAATGGATTGCAAAATACTTCGATCTCAGCTTGATAAAACTCACGAAGACGCAACAAACTCTGTCTTGGTGATATTTCATTTCTAAAACTTTTACCCACTTGAGCTATTCCAAGCGGTAATTTACCCCTCATAGTCTTAAACAATCTTGGAAAATCAACAAAGATAGATTGACATGTCTCAGGCCTCAGATATGCTTCCTCTTCTTCTGGACCAATTCCTACTTTGAACATCATGTTAAATTTTTTTGTATTTTCAAAATCTCCTTTACATTTTGGACATTTTATTTTATTTTGTAATATTGCATTATCAAATTCCTCTAAATCTGCACTTTCAGGAATTTCAATTTTTGATATATCTGCAATTGTTCTATCTGCTCTAAAAGTTGATTTACATTTTGTACATTTTATTATTGGATCTGCAAAATTTCCTAAATGCCCTGATGCCTCAAAAACAGATTTTGACATTATCTGTGAACCATCAATTTCCATCATTCCATCTCTTCTGATTAACTCTCTTCTCCATAACTCAAGAAATTTATTTTTCAAACTTACACCAGATGGTCCATATTCCCAAAAACCAGCTTGAGCGTCTGCATAAACTTCACAACTAGGAAAGTAAAATCCACGTTCAAGTGCTAATTTCATTACATCTTCATAATTCATTACATCTTTTCACCAATACTGAATAAATTCCTACGCCAACTCCTTAACTTTTCTTATGTTTTCAAAGTCATCTCTAATATCATCAATTGGAGTCTCTAAAATTATTGGAATTTTTTTCTTGTTGGAAGTTTTTATAACTTCAGACAATCCTTTTTCTCCAATATTTCCTAATCCTATATGATAATGTCTGTCAAGATTGCAACCAATCTCACCTTTAGCATCATTAAGATGTAAAATTTTTAAATTTTCAAGGCCAACCGTGTTATTAAATTTTGTAAAAACATCTTTAACTGATTTTTCTGTTCTTAAATCATAACCTGAAACAAATGCATGACATGTATCTAGACAAATACCAAATTTTTTTGCAGGTTTTAATTGATTAAAAATCTCTGCCAATTGTTCAAAGTTTGCACCAACTGAATTTTTTTGCCCAGCAGTATTTTCTAGTAAAATCATTACATCATTTTTTGTTTGTCCTGCTTTGTTTAATCCTTTAACTAGTTGTTTAATTCCCGCATCTTCCCCTGTACCCAAATGACTACCAAGATGTGTAACTAAATATGGAATGCCTAGCTTTTCACACCT
This sequence comes from Nitrosarchaeum sp., assembly GCA_042138315.1. Classification (GTDB taxonomy): domain Archaea; phylum Thermoproteota; class Nitrososphaeria; order Nitrososphaerales; family Nitrosopumilaceae; genus Nitrosarchaeum. Next base: position 5,640 of record JBHIUL010000065.1, on the reverse strand, counting down.
ATCTATTTCATTAATCAATGTATTTACAGATTTTTCAAATCCATCTTCTTTTGGAGTAGATAAATTTGGTAAATACGGCATATGTGCACATGTTGCAAATCTATCTATCTTACTTGTTTTTAATTTCTCTTTGAAATTTGTGATATCTACAGATGAAAGATCTTTTGCATTCCATCCTCTTGGATTTCTAGTAAATATCTGAAAAGCAGAACATTTTCTTTCTATGGCATTATCTACTGCTTTGTCAATTGATCCAGATATTGAAACATGACATCCAATCTGCATATGTGGCATTTTTTTCAAAACATAATTTAAATCACCGTTCAAATCTAAAAAATCAGATTTTTAAGTAAACTCGGTAAATTACTTTTATGCTTGAACTTGGGGCAGATGAATATGCAAAATATCCTTTCATGGCAGATGCCGGTCAATATCTAAAGGACAAAGGTTTCCCATTGGTTCAATTTGGGACAGATCCAGATCTAAAACCATCTGTTGAAAAAGCATTTCATAGGCTTAAAGTTTCCACCGAAGGTGGTATCTACAAATCTGAACTTATTGATGGACAAGCATCAAAATCATATATTCTTGAAATAGAAGTTTTTTCTTTTCTTTTAGCCATAGTATTGATAAAATTAACTGGAATGCATACTCTAACCAAAAGATTTGCACTTGCAGAGGCTAGACGAGCAGAACAACACCTTGAAAAAGATTTAGGCAAAGCTTCTGATACATCAAAAATTGATTTAGCAATAAAAATAATTCATGATTTGTTTGGTATTGAAGTACGAAAACAAGATGATTTTTTTGAAATATCTGTAGCAGATTATCTCAAACATTCAGTAAATTTTCATGAGCGAGAATGGAAATTAATCAATAGACATGTTAAAAATGGTAAAGTGTTACTCACTCCAGAGAAAACAGTCAGATTAATTCGAAAAGAACTAGGAACCTACATTAGCTCTAAAATTATCAATGCACCAACACCGCCTATGATTCCTGGATTTGAAAATATGGTCAATGAATTAATTTTAATTTGTAAAAAGCTAACACCTGCTTACACTATAACCACTGGAGAATATCCTCCATGCATAAAACACGCAATTGAGATTCTTGAGAAAGGAGAAAATCTACCTCACTCTGGAAGATTTATGCTTGCAACATTCCTATTATCAAAAGGACAATCCATAGAAGAAATTGCACCACTATTCAAAAATGCCCCTGATTACAATGAACGAGTTACACTTTATCAATTAAATCACCTTGCAGGAACATCTGGAAGTGGCACTCATTACTCATGTCCATCATGTGAAAAACTCAAGACACAAAATTTATGTTTTGCAATACCTGAATGTGATAACATTCTAAATCCACTTCAATTTGGAAAAAAGAGATCTTAATGCAAGAAAATGATATAAAATTTCTAGAAGATTCTTTTAAGAAATATTATTTTGATCATTTTAATCTTATTCATGTTCCAAATAGAACATCTGAACGAGAATTTGGTTTCCAAAAATTCAATTCTGGCATGACCAGACATATCTCACTTAAAGATAATAAAGAGTTACATCTTTTACTTATTAAAAATATCCCATCTGATGTATATTGTTCCAACGCATGTTATTCTTTTCCAAATTTACCTATGAATGAAAAAGATTGGAAAGAAGCTGATTTAATTTTTGACATAGATGCTAAAGATCTAAATTTAGAATGTAGAAAAAATCATACCATTTTCAAGTGTAGTGACTGTAATGATGTATTTACAAATGGTGATAAATGTAGTAAATGTAATTCTATAAAATTAGAAAAAAAATCACTTCCATGTAAAAACTGCATAAACGCATCTAAAAATGAAGTATCAAAATTATCCAAAATTTTAATTGATGACTTGGATGTAACAGAAAATAACATTCATGTTTATTTTTCTGGCAATGAAGGATTTCATGTGTATGTATACAATTCACAATTTCAACAATTGGGTTCAAAAGAAAGATCAGAGTTAACAGATTACATAATGTTTCATGGAGCAATTCCAGAAACTTTTGGAATGAAAAAATTCAAAACAAATCGTTCATCATTTCCAGATTTCGAAGAAGAAGGATGGAGAGGAAGATTTTCTCAAGAAATATACGGTTCAAAATCAAAACGCTCAAAAATAATTACAGAGTTAATTACAAACGGTTATTCTTCTTTCCAAAAAATTCTAGAAGATCTTTCTGATAAAATTGGAGCTAAAATTGATCCTAATGTAACAATGGATATTCATCGAATCTTCAGACTTCCAGGTTCATTAAATAGCAAAAGTGGTTTGACAAAAATTTTTTGCGATAATCTTGCAAAATTTGATCCATACACAGAAGCCTCATTTCTTAATGAAAATATTGTACAAGTATTAGCTAATTGTCCAATTACCTTTAGTCTAAAAAACAGAAAATTTGGTCCATATTTTAATGAAAAAGTATCTGTTCCAACATATGTTGCAGTATACATGATTTGCAAAAATATAGCTACTATCTCTTAATTTTTTCAATTATTCCTGTAGATCTAATACTATGTGTATTAAAGCAAAATAACTTCAAAAAACATGTTAAATCTATAGCTTTTCTGGTAAGACATTAATTTGCCAAGTCTTAAGAAACGTTGATTTTGTATAGCGCCTCCACTGATAAACAAGCTCCGCCTCCTGATACAGGAAAATTTGTTAGATTAATCATAGTTGCTATAATTGCTGTTGCAATATTTGCTATTGCTGGTAATCAAGCAGTAATTTTATCAATGAATTTTACAGAATTTGGTGAACAATTTAGTAAGCCATTGTATTATTCCCTAATCTCAACTGTTATCCTTTCAGCAATTGCTTTGGTACGAGTAAATATCATCGGTAGATCGTCTATCTTTTGGTATGGAATTCATACAGCTATTGGCTTAATCGGAAAAAGTACCCCACAATCAATTTCTACCAACATTCCAAATTTTAGAGATTTCAAACTTAGTCCATTACAATTTGTTATTTGGCAAATTACAAAGATTTTGCTCTTTGGGGCATTTTTTGTAAATGTTATGTTTGGATTTGCAGCTGTATCTTTTATTGATGGAAATAATCTTGGCTTAGAAAATTTATCTAATTTATTTTCTTTACCATTTGTAACTCCTACCGATCCTAATTATTCACTTGAAAAAGTTATTCCAATGATTCCATCTTTGGTACTTCTCTTACCTCCAATTCTTGCAGCAATTGGACTTCGTTTAGTTTTGTATGTAGGTATTCATAAAATTCTTAATGTTATTACTTCTTATTTTCAAGATTCAAAAAGTGGTAAACCACGATATCTGAATTATGTTTCATCTATTGAAACTGTAATTGCAGTAGGTATACTATGGTTTGGTTTTAATCTATTTTTTACTGATCAAATCGATTATAATACACGATATATCGTTGGTGGAACTCTTCTAATTGGATTTACACTTTTAGCTTTTTCACTAGTAGATAGAATAAGAGCACGTGTTCTTACTCATATGTTTAAGAGAGATGTATACATTAGATTTTTGACTGTACTTGCTATTGCAGTTATCGTTGGTGGATTGGCAACTGTAAATAACAGTATTGCAGATGCAAAAAAAATTGAATATTTAGGACCATACACTGCTCAACAAATTAGTGTCAATCGTTACATTGGTCAACTAAATGATATCACTGAAAACACACATGATGTAAAATTACAATCTGTATCTCCAAATAATATAAAAAATTATGTCAATCAAAATCGTGATGTGCTTAATGTAGTTAGAGTTTGGGATTGGCAAGCAGCATTTGCCAAATTAAAACCTGAAATTGGATTGATACCATATGTTGATTTTGAAGATAATGATATTCTTCGTTTTAACAATACGTTATACTGGACTGCTTCTATGAAACCAGTGCTTCCCTCATCTGTTAGCCTTGCAAATACTTGGTATAACGAACATCTAGTATACACTCATGTTCCAAATGGATTCCTTACACTTGAAGCTACAAGTGGTCAAATTGTAGATAGTGGTAAATTCTTCAAACAGCGGGAAATCTATTACGGTGAAGGTGGCCTCTTTAAACAAACTTGGTCTGCATATCCAAACTCTAGAGGAACCACTAGTGCAGAACTAGGAGGAGTATCTTATCGTGGTACTGGTGGATTGGATATCTCCCCACCACTTAGCTGGACATTTGAACCAAACTTTTTACTTTCATTTCCTGCTGAATCCGTACATGTAATGCGATACAAAGATGTTCAAGATAGAATGAAAGTTTTGTATCCGTATTTTTTGTATAATTTATTTGGTAAGGAATTAGATTCTATTCCAGTAACTGATGGAATAAAGTCTTACTGGTTAATGCCTTTAATTGTTGGATTTGATACTCATGATGTACCATGGTCTGTTGGAAATCCATATCTTAGATTAGTAGGATTTGCTCTAATTGATACCTACAATGGTGATATTCAGTTATTGAAAACAGGTGATGATTTCTTTACTGAAATGTTTTCTGAACAATACTCTGATCAATTCAAACCAATGCCATCTTGGCTAGAAGAACAAACACGATACCCAGTTGAATTATTTAATTGGAAAGCAGAAATGTATAACATCTATCATGTAAATGATGTTGAAACATTCATCCAAGCAAATCAATTCTATGAGATTCCACAAGGATTAGAGACTTATTATGTAGAAGCAAAACCTCCAGGTTTTAATCAGACAGAATTCATAGGCTTACTCTCTTTGGAACTACGAGGTTCTCAAGGAAGAAATCTTGCAGGATATATGATAGTTGAAAATGATCTTAAAAATTTAGGTAATATACAATTCTATGAGGTTCCCTTAAATTCTACTACTAAATTAATTGGTCCTACTGCAGTTAAGGAAGCATTAGATAAAGATCCAACATTTGCTGAATTAAAAACACTTTTACGAAATCCTAGAATTGGAGATAACATTCTATATAGAGTAGGACAACATGATGTCTACTTTATTCCAGTGTATACTGCAGGATCTGGAGGAGTTGTTGCACAACTTGGAACTATTGCAGCTGTAGGAGCAGCATTTACTGGTGAATATTATGTTGGTTTGGGAGATACTCAAGAAAAAGCATTTGAAGCGTATTTGAAAAAGATATCTGGTGTTGCTGGTACATCAACTTCAGTTAATGTTGATTATATTGAATTAGGAAGATCAGATAGAATTGATATTATTAAGTCATCCTTTACACAAAATGGGATAGAAATTGCTGAACCAACATCAATACAAATTCCATTGTCATTTAAAGAAGGTGAGGTCTTCTTCTTTACTGAAAAAGATCGTACTGAGACAGAAGCTTTCTTATTAAAATTCATAGATGATTTTGTAAAACCAAGAAGTGATAGAGTATTCATGTGGACAGAAGACACTAATCTCAATATTGGAACAATAATTGTTAAAAATAGTATTCCTGAAATACATTATATTTCAATTAGTATTGGAAATTAATTGTCTATTAGTTTAGAATTTTTCGAAATCATTTTCAGAAAATTTTAATTATTTTTTAACATAAAATTTATGCCTAAATGTTTTAGAACGTTAAATTAGGTGATATTTTTTTAGTTACTAATTGCTACTAGTTATCGATAA
>JBHIUL010000064.1:0-7245 GCA_042138315.1 Nitrosarchaeum sp. | reverse complement strand
GATGTTGTGATAAATGCATGGAATGAAGAACTAACAAAACAAGACAAACAAGAACAGTTAGTTGTCCAGATTGTATTATTAGCAGAGATAGGAATATTCCTTTTTGTAATTTATGTTATTAGAGAATCTCTCTCACCACTAAGATTAATCACAAATGCACTTTCAGGAATCAAAGAAGGCGAATATGGTCAAAAAATAAAATACAACAAAGCAGATGAGATAGGAAGTTTAGTTAACACATTTAACATAATGTCAGATACAATCAAAGAAAAAGAAGAGCAATCAAAAACAAATGAGATTGCAAAAGATGAATTTTTGGCAATGATCACTCATGAATTAAAAACACCACTTGTTCCAATTCAAGGTTATGCAGATATTCTACTTAGTGAACATTTAGGAAAACTAACAGAAAAACAAAGAGAAAGAATAAACATAATCAAAAATAGTGCAGAGACACTATTATCTCTCATATCAGATTTGCTTGATGCCCAAAAATTGGAATTGGGTCAGCTTAGAATGAAAAAAGAGACACAAAATATCAAAGATACGATCACAAGTGCAGTAGAATCATTCATACCTCAAGCACAAAAGAGTAACATAGAAATCACTTTAAACGTATTTGATGTGACAATTGATCACGATAAAGAAAGAATAAAACAAGTCATAGCAAATTTAATCAAAAACAGTTTAACAGCAGTAGAATCAACAAAAGGAAAAATCGAGGTATCAATGAATGAACTTCCCAAAGAAATTCAAATTAAGATAAAAGATAATGGTATAGGCATTCCAACAAATAAACAAGACAATCTGTTTAAGAAATTTTATCAGGTAGATACATCACTAACAAGAGAAAAAAGCGGAAGTGGTCTAGGATTAGCAATATGTAAAGGCATAGTAGAGAATCATCAGGGCACCATATCAGTAACAAGTACGCCTAATCATGAAACTGTATTCACAGTTATACTACCAAAAAATACAAAATCAGGAAAAACTCCACTATAATTTACTTAAAGAAAACAAACTTTCTTAACTAAAATCACTCACTCTCCTAAAAAAATGGATTTTCTGCAATGATTTACCATGAGCAATGAACATGAGAAAAATGTTGAATTTTATGCCAATTGTGCAACATATTTTGAATTTCTGCGTAAAAGGGGAGACAATGACGATAGTTTTGAAGATGAATATTACTTCACCATGCCTGCCATATCAAGTCATTAGATCAATCGTCAGGTTAGAAAAAACATTTTTGTATAGATAACCACAGATTTGCAAAGTTAATTTGTAGATATTAGTTCTCAAGAGTATGATTGTAAAGCACAAGAGGGAAATTAAAAAATGAGATCAGAATTAGAAATAACAAAACAAGAAGTGATTCAATGTACTAAATGCGAACTTGCCAAGACTAGAACAAATTCTGTGCCAGGTAAAGGTAATTTTCAGTCAGATGTCATTTTTGTAGGAGAGGCGCCAGGTAAAAATGAAGATAAAAATGGAGAGCCGTTCGTAGGAATTGCAGGGCAGAGACTTACACTAGCATTAGAGAATGCAGGTATTACAAGAGAATCAATATACATTACAAATATTGTAAAATGCAGACCACCAAATAACAGAGTCCCAACAATTTCAGAAAGAAGTGCATGTAGTGACTATCTGCAAAAAGAAATTTCCATAATAAAGCCAAAAATTATATGCATTTTAGGAAATACTGCATTTAATTCAATTTTAGGAGGTTCAGAAATTACAAAATATAGAGGAAAAATTGTAAGAAAAGATAAACAATTTTATTTTTTGACAGTTCATCCAGCAGCTACAATCTACAATCAAAAATTAATCGAAGTTCTAAAAACAGATATTATCAAATTATTTGATTTGATCAGAGAGTTAAAAAGCGGTAAACAAGTTCTAGCAGATATTGACTATACTGCCTAGAATGTTTTATGCACAAGATACAGTCACAGTTGCAAAAAAGATACTAGGAAAAAAATTAGTACGAAAGATTGGCAGATATGAAGTATCAGGAATAATTATAGAGACAGAAGCTTATAGGCATAAAGATGATCCAGCAAGTCATGCATTTAGAAATATCACAGATAGAAACAAAGTGATGTTTGATGAAGTAGGAAAAGCATATGTCTATTTTACATATGGAATGCATTATTGTTTTAACGTAGTTGCAAGAAATTCAAAATTTGAAGCAGGTGCAGTGTTAATTCGTGCAATTATGCCTGAAAAAGGAATAGAAATCATGGAAAGAAATCGAGGAGTAAAAGATAGAAAAATACTAACTAACGGTCCTGCAAAGTTAACGCAGGCACTAGATATTACAAAAAAGCATTACGGAGTAGATTTAACAAAAGATTCAAAATTATTCATTGAAGAGGGAATAAAAAATACTGGAAAAATAATTGCTAGCCCAAGGGTTGGAATAAAAAATGCAACAGATAAACTATGGAATTTTAAAATAATTAAATAAAATTAAAAGTCATTTATCATTATTTTCATCTAATGTCCATGGAGCAAATCGTCCTAAAATTTTTGCCCAATCCAATCTTAAGAGTAAAACAATAGCTGCAGTCATCATAGCAACAAATAAGATAATTCCAACATACACAGTAGAAACATCTGTTACATCTTCAAGATAAGGAGTAATTAATGAAAGACCAAGATGATGAGAGATAAAAACAATAGAATAGCTGAGAACAATTTTACCAGTAAGAGTGGCAATAAAAAATCGTTTTGGATTATATTTTGCAAGTCCCAATGGAACATAAATTAAATCATCAGGGATAGGAGTTGCAGCAGCAAAAAATGCAGCGGCAGCACCATATCGCTTTACTAATCTTTCAAATGGGCGCATTCGTTTTCTAGTTTTTTCATTGATAATACGTCGTCCTTGATAACTCACATAGAAGATAATTTGTTTTGCAGCTGTTGCAGTAATTGCTGAAAGTAATGCTAAAACATGGAGGTTAAACTGATCTCCTACAGACATTGAAGCTAGTAAAATAAATCCAGGAAGTGGAATGAAAGGAATTAAAGAGCCAAAAAAGTTTACAAGCGCTAAACCAAGATAACCCACTTCAGGAGAAAATGGGAACAACGCTGAAAAATCCACAAATCAACGAGCTATTATGGATTATTTATTAAAAGCGAATAGTCATTGAATTACACATCATTAAAATATCATCTTTTTAAAACAAATCAGATGACTAAAGAAGAATATTCAAAAATTTGTGATGAGATATCAGGAATTAGTCCATATATCAGATTTGTAGGCGTAATTGGAAAAGCGGGAGAACTTTTAGCATACAAAAGAAGGCAAGATTTAACCCCACTTTTGAATGCAAAAAACACACAATACCAATTCTCACATATTGCCATAAAGACAGATCTTGAAGAATTCTTCGATGAGAGTCTAGGAGAAATTGAATTTGTTTGGGAAGAAAGAAAGAAAGTCCAAACAATATCATTTGTAATTAAAAAAGTACGTGTTTGGGTATCAATTGATAAAAAAGTAATTCGTTCAGAAATACTAAGAATAATTGATTCATGTTTACCAATTGTAAAAAAATATGCAGATATGAACATTTGAAGTTCAACTATCAAAAATCTACCCATATTTGAGATGTAGAAATTGAAACATAATTAACAAAAGAAAAAAACATTAACTTTTTTAGAATAATTATTTTAATAAAATGATGGAAGATGCTGATGGGATTAAAGAATTAATAAATAAAATAAACATGAGAGACTTGAATTCAAGAGAATACCAAAAAATGGAAATTGAAGAATTAAGTTCAAATCTTAGAGAAGCTATAAAATTTCAACAAGAGACATTTCAAAGCATTGACGAATTTGAGACAAAAGGGATACAAGTAGATTTAATAAAATATGCAAAGATGATTTGTAAAAATGCAATAGAAAGAGAAATTTTAAAAATTCAAGAAGTGTATCTTAAAAAAATTGAAAATGAATACATAAAATCAAAAAAGTAAATTATTGTTTATCATACAACCAACATCTAACATAACCAGTATCTGTTTTAAATTTAGGAGGAATTGTCTTACATTTTTCTACTGCAAGAGGGCATCGCTCAATGAAACGACATTGAGTTGCAGGCTCTAAAAGACTTGGAGGAGTTCCTTTAATGTATTTGGGAGCACCGCCAGATAATTTTGGAATTGACTCTAAGAGTCCCTGTGTGTATGGATGTTTAGGATTTTTATAAATTTCATAAGATGAACCGAATTCAACCATATGTCCTCCGTACATTATACCAATTTTATCAGATATTTCAGACAACACTGCAAGATCGTGTGTAATCAACATAAATGACATACCATCTTTCTTTAGTTTTTTTAAGAGATTAACAATTTGGGCCTGAATCAAAACATCAAGTGCAGTTGTTGGTTCATCAGCAATAACAAATTTTGGTTTAAGTAATAATGCCATAGCAATTATCACTCTTTGTTTCATACCACCGCTTAGTTCATGAGGATATTTTTTTAAAACAACATCATCCAAACTTACAGACGAAATTGCATGTGTAATTGCATCATCAAAATCCCCAGCAAACTTGTGTTGCTTTAGGATTTCAATAAATTGTTGTCGTATAGTAAATACAGGATCAAGAGAGTTCATTGCACCTTGAAATATCATTGAAATTTTTTTCCACCTGTATTTCTGGGCAAATTCAGATTCAGAAATATCAAGTATAGAAACGCCATCAAAAAGAATTTTGCCATTTGTCTTACCTCCTAAAAGCATTCTAACAATTGAAAGACCCAATGTGCTTTTACCGCATGCACTTTCTCCTGCAATGCCAATGGATTCACCATCAGATAAATCAAAATCTACATCATCTACAGCATATACAGAATTTTTTGATGTATGATACTGGGCAGAAAGTCCAGTTACAACTAAAACCATGTAAATAGTAAAATCAAACTAGAATTTCTGTTTTACAGTATCAAGACAAGAATAAATCTAAAATTACCACAAATTGCCTTGTTTTCGTAATACTTGTTTTACATCAGAAGGCAAAGTATCTAATGTGTAAGAGTCATAATTTGCTCCTGTAAAATCAGCACTATTAAGAATCGCACCATCAAAATTTGTGTGTCTAAGATTCACACCACTAAGATTAGCCTCGCTTAAATCAGCACTTCTCAAATCAGTATAAAACAAGTCAGCCCCACTAAGGTTTGCACCTCTAAGATCTGCACCATATAATTCAGCATCCCATAATTTTGCATCAGAAAGATTTGCACATCGCATATCAGCGCCCCTTAGTTTGACATAAAATAAGATTGCACCACTCAAGTTAGATCCACTTAGATCAGCATTACTTAGATCAGCATTATGAATATCTCTGTTTTTAAGATCAACTCCATTCAGATTAGAATCAGACAAGTTTCTTCCAATCAAATCTTCATAATCAAAATTAACGTTAGAAAAATCTCGTTTCTTAAAAACATCAGAGTTCATCATACTAATAGTAAAAAGCAACACATTTGAATTTAGATACTATAGAACAATAGATCAGTAATTTACATCACTAAGGGATATAAACAACTTTACAGAAAGAAAAAAATCGATTCAAATGAAGCTGCCAATATGTAATTTTGATGCAAAAAATGCCGTACTTTGCCAAAAATGTGAAAATAATGTTGAAGCAGGAATAATTACAAAAGCAGACGTAGATGCATCAATCAAACTAGCACATCTTGCCAAATCAAATCAAACTATTGACAAATTTACACTTTATTCATGTAAGGAATTTAATGGAAATTTTGTGTTATCTTTATCTAAAAATGATATCATGGTAATTAGACAAAGTAGAGTACTTTACAGATTACTCCAGGATCAATTTCAAGGAAAAATATGGCTAGTAGAAAATGATGAAAACGATAAAAAATTCATAGAAGATCTATTTTTTCCAACAAAAATTTTGTCAATTAATTCAGTATGGGCACCAGGTGGAGTTCAAAAAACAAAGGCAGTCGTATCTGGGAAATGGACCCCACGATTTCCAATTGACACAAATAAAATAATTCAAATCGTAAAAAATGCCCGAAACCTTGACATTGAGATAGAATTTGAAGAAAAAAGACAGTGAAAATAGATGGGATTTGTTAAAACTCACGATATAGCCGAACTAAACACTACGAATATTGGAAAAGAGGTAGTATTAGGAGGGTGGGTAGAAGACCTTCGAAAATTAGGAAAGATGACATTTATCACATTAAGAGATGTTTCAGGAATTTCTCAAATCATAGTAAAAGGGGAATTAAATGATAACTTGGGAGAAATAAATCGTCAAAGTGTGATCAGCGTAAAAGGAATAGTGCAAGATACAAAGGCGCGTGATTTTGCTTTTGAAATAAAAGCTGAGGAAATAGAAGTGTTGGCAAAAGCAATACATCCATTACCAGTTGACCCCATAGGAAGAGTGGAAAGTAATATCGATACAAGATTGAATCATCGTGCATTAGATATGCGAAATCAAAAAACAGCTTCAATTTTTAAATTACGACATTATGTATTAGAAACATTACGTAAAACATTAGCAGAGAAAAAATTTATTGAAATCACAACTCCAAAAATAATTGGTAGTGCTAGTGAAGGAGGAGCAAATTTATTTTCATTAGATTATTTTGGTAAAACAGCATATCTAGCTCAAAGTCCACAGTTATACAAAGAACAGATGACAATAGGATTAGAAAGAGTTTATGAAATTTCCAATTTTTATAGAGCAGAGAATTCACATACCGGTCGTCATCTTAGTGAATTTACAAGTGTAGACATTGAAGCTGCGTTTATGGATTATAATGATGTGATGAATATTTTAGAATCACTAGTAATTGAAGTATACAAAACAGTATCAGAAAAATGTAAAAAAGAACAAGAAGAAATAGGACATACAATTGAAATTCCAAAATTCCCATTTGAAAGAATAACATACACTCAAGTAATTGAGGAATTAAAAAAAGTGGGAGAAAAAGTAGAGTTTGGAGATGACTTGCTTGATTCACATTTAAGAATAATTGGAAAGAATCATCCAGGATTTTATTTTCTCACAGACTGGCCAATGAAATTAAAACCATTTTACATAAGAGAAAAAGACGAAGATCCTAAACTATCACGCTCATTTGATCTTCAATTTGGATATCTAGAATTATCATCAGGTGGAACTAGATTACACAACACAGAGATATTAAAAGCCAGGCTCAAAGAACAAGG
>JBHIUL010000063.1:0-7269 GCA_042138315.1 Nitrosarchaeum sp. | reverse complement strand
TTCAAATGTTCAAATTCATTAATTGAATGAATCTGTCCTTCAACTAATGCTCTTAATACTTTGACTGATCCTTTTTGAAATTCATCTGAAGCAATAATCTCCATTGCATTAAGTTTAGACAAAAGATTGTCTAATTCTTTTTTCATTTCATCAGCTGGCGCATGCTTATTCATAATAGGTTCCAAAATAATTTGATATATGAATTATTGTTACAGTAACTCTTCGTCTATTCTTTGGATTGGCTCTAAATACTGATTACAAGTACAATTAGGGATGTTGCATTTGCCTATTTTCATCAAAGACTTGCTTTCATTTGATGGTATGTGTGCTTCATTGGTATGATGGCACCGTTTACAGTTCATATGAAATTTTTGCACTTCCGTTATTTAAGCCAGTAAACAAACTATGCGAGTTAGAACAATATGGTTATTTTATATTTTGAACACGCCCAATCTTTCCATTGTCTAATTCTACTTTAATCCCATGAGGATGAAAATTACTTGAAGTAAGAATTCTCTTAACTGTTCCCTCAGTTAAATTTCCTGTACACTGATCTTGTTTTTGTATTATCTGTACACTGTTTCCGATTTTTATTTTATCTCTTGAAGGTGTTCCCATGAAATTTGGCAGCTATGATTGATTTTGAATCTTTGGTTGATAAAATTTCGGAGTTTTGAGTATTACTCAAAACAATTAACTAGTTTTGTCTGTGATTTTGGAAACATTCTCTGCAGTAAACAGGTCTGTCGTCTTTTGGTTTGAATGGTATTTGGCATTCATTTCCACAGTCACCACAGGTTGCAGTAAACATTTCTCTTGGTCTATCATCTCTATTGAATCTAGATCCTCTATCACTTGATCCTCTGCCATAACTTGATCCTCTGTCACTTGATCCTCTGCCATAACTTGATCTACCGCCAAATCTAGAACCGCCTGAGCGTTCTTGAGGTCTATGTTTTTGGAAACATTCTCTGCAGTAAACAGGTCTGTCGTCTTTTGGTTTGAATGGTATTTGGCATTCATTTCCACAGTCACCACAGGTTGCAGTAAACATTTCTCTTGGTCCGTCTCTATCGAATGGCATATCTTTCTACGGCAGTGTGAAATCGTGTCGTACTTAAACCATTGTAAAGTTGTTTTTTAAATCAAAATTCACTTAAATCATGTTCTAGTCCTACATTTCACATTATTGGCTATACCCAAATAATTGTAAAAAATTATGTTAAATTGTGAAAGGAATATTCATGATTGGAGTCTCAGGTTCTGGCAAAACCACTTGGGTCAAATCTCATAAAGAATACGTTGTTTGTTCTACTGATTCCATAATTGAGGATTTGGCAGAAGTCATGGGTATTTCATATACTGAAGCGTTTGATTATATTCAAAATAATAAAAAATTCGATTATATCACAACAAAGTTTTTTGAAAAAATACGTAGTTGTATCCTAAATGATAAGGACTTTGTAATAGACAGAACTCACTTGAAACGACATATTAGAATATCATTAATTAATGAATTAACTACATTTGCAACTGAACATGGAAAACATTTAGAGTTGTTTGCAGTAAGTTTTGAATTACCTCAAAATATTATCTTTGAGCGATTAAAAAATAGAGAAATGAAAACTGGAAAATCTATCCCAAAAAAAGTAATCTTGGAACAAATTGCTTCGTTTGACATACCTTCTACTGAAGAAGGATTTGTAGCAATAGAACGAATCAAATAATTTTTAAAGATGATTTTTTATCTAGTTATATTACCGTGTATCTTAATTACGGTATCAACACTGCTCTTGCTTGAATTTTAGAATCTTTTAGTTTTTTTAGAACTTCATTTGCTTTTTCCAAAGGATATGTTTCTGTAATGACTACGAGATTTTTTTCATCACATATTCTGATTACTTGCTCCATATCTTTTGTTGAACCTATCACTGTCCCTCGAATTGTTTTTTCCTCAAATGCAAAAAATGTTGGATTCTTACCAACTGTTGCAATTACAATCAGCCCTCCTTTTTTAACTGATTTTATTGCAACGTCTGTCACTATATCTGCTGGTGCAAACACAATTGCTGCATCTAACATTCCATGTCTTTTTTTTATCTCATCTGGAAAGTCTTTATTTTCAGAAAAAGTCATACTGTCTGTCGCTCCTAATTTTTTTGCAACCTCTAGATGATCTTTACTACGTGAAAACGCGATAACGTCACATCCTTCTACTTTTGCAAACTGTATTGCCATGTGCCCTACTCCTCCAATTCCAAATATGCCTATTTTTTTATGTGATTGTGGTTCTGCGGCTTTTACTGCCTTGTATGCTGTAATTCCGGCACAAAATAACGGTGCGGCATATTCTGATTTCATGCTTTCTGGAATTTTTGTAGCAAAATCTTGCGATACTGTAATGTATTCTGCATATCCTCCTTTGAGTGATTCACCAGTAATTACAGATGATTCACAAAGTTGCTCTTTTCCTTCTGTGCAATATTGACATATTTTACATGCTTCCAAAAGTGGTGTTATTCCTGCCCTATCTCCAATTTTGAATTTAGTTACCTTATCTCCAATTTCAATAACTTTGCCAACTAATTCATGACCTGGCACTGTAGGTAATGTGGGTGGAATTCCAATGTCTATCCAATCTCCTTCAATCCCATGTAACTGTGAATGACAAACACCACATGCCTCAATTTTTAATAATATTTCATCTGGATTTTCAATTTCATGCATATTGATTTCAGTTAATTTTAATGGATTAGTCTCAATTGCAGCACATTTGGATAACACCATAGCTCGCATTTTTTTCATATTTTTATAACCTCTCAATGAAATTTTAATATTTGTTCATTAAAAATTAACCTACTCTATACTTTCTAAAGTTTATAATTTTTAGATCTATGAATATTGCTGTGTGCTTGATTTTGTTTAATGATAATAGATAGTAATCAAAACCAAGTAGTTATCCAATGACAACTCTGTGTTTTGGCCCCAACATCAACTTCCATTCCACTGATGTTTTTACTAGTTGATTACTATCTGTTACAAACATTTTATTATGAAATAAAAACAATGCCCTTTTGATCTTGTGTGTTTGTTTAATTTCACTGTATATTTTTCGATGAATATTAAGTCATAAAAAAACTTAGAAAATAAAAAAGAAATTATCTTGTTGATTAGGTTGTAGATTTGGATCGCTGGATAGTTTTTACACTTAGATGAGTTGTTTTGATATTATTTTTTCTTTTTATCCAAGACAATTGCCTCCGAAAAAGTCAATTTTATTCCAAGATAATAAAGATTAATTACAATTTGTACACGATTTCTAGAATGTCTTTTTGAGCTTTCTTGTTTATTAAGAAACGATCAACTGTGTTCATTAGAAAAATAAAGAAGCTAGTTTCATGTCAGTACATGTCTAAAGATATCACTGCTGAGGATCGGGAACGAATAGCCTTACTACAGCGTATTTCCAGCTCAAAAAGTGAATTCAAAAAACTTTCCCTAGATCAACTAAAAAGATTACAGGAACTGGTGGAAAAAAAAGATTATAGTCATGATAAAAAAGCTCATAAATCCAAAATTAAGTTATTAGGCAAAATCAATGTTAGAATTTATGAATTAGAGGAAGGCAAAGGAATTTTTTACTAAATGTCAATTAGATACAAATACAGTTATGATTGTGATTAATTGTGACAGAAAATAATTTAATTCATGAAACTAGTCCATATTTACTTCAACATGCCCATAACCCTGTTCATTGGTATGCTTGGAATGAAGAATCTTTAAAAAAAGCAAAAGACGAAAACAAGCCAATTTTCCTTAGTGTTGGATACAGTGCTTGTCACTGGTGCCATGTAATGGCACATGAATCATTTGAAAATGAAGAAGTTGCAAAATTTATGAATGAAAATTATGTAAACATCAAAGTTGATAGAGAGGAACGTCCTGATATTGATGATATTTATCAAAAAGTTTGTCAGATAGCAACTGGTCAAGGCGGTTGGCCGTTGAGCATTTTTTTAACTCCTGATCAAAAACCGTTTTATGTTGGAACTTACTTTCCAGTTTTAGATTCTTATGGCCGTCCTGGTTTTGGAAGCATCACTAGACAATTAGCGCAAGCTTGGAAAGAAAAACCAAAAGACATTGAAAAATCAGCTGATAATTTTCTTGTAGCATTACAAAAAACAGAGACTGTAAAAATCCCATCAAAATTAGAAAGAACAATTCTCGATGAAGCTGCTATGAATTTATTTCAACTTGGAGATTCTACATATGGTGGATTTGGTGGTGCACCAAAATTTCCAAATGCTGCTAATGTGTCATTTTTGTTCAGATATGCAAAACTCACTGGACTTTCAAAATTTAATGAATTTGCGCTCAAAACCCTAAATAAAATGGCTAAAGGCGGCATATTTGATCAAATAGGTGGCGGATTTCACAGATACTCTACAGACGCTAAATGGCTGGTTCCTCATTTTGAAAAGATGCTTTATGATAATGCCTTAATTCCTGTAAATTACGCAGAAGCATACCAGATAACACAAGACCCTTTTTATCTTGAGGTTTTGTGCAAGACCTTAGATTTTGTATTGCGAGAAATGACCTCTGATAAAGGTGGATTTTTCTCTGCATATGATGCTGATTCTGAAGGAATAGAAGGAAAATTCTATGTATGGAAGAAAAGTGAAATCAAGGAAATACTTGGTGACGATGCCGATTTATTTTGTTTATACTATGATGTAACTGATGGTGGAAATTGGGAGGGTAACAGTATTTTGTGTAACAATATCAATATCTCTGCAGTCGCATTTCATTTTGGATTATCTGAAGATAAGATCAGAGAAATTTTGACTAATTGTTCCAAAAAATTATTGAATGTTCGTTCTAAAAGAGTTGCTCCTGGACTTGACGATAAAGTTCTAACATCTTGGAACTCTCTGATGATTACTGCATTTGCAAAGGGATATCGTGTAACTAATGAAATCAAATATTTAGATGCTGCAAAAAATTGCGTTTCTTTTATTGAAAATAATCTTCTTCGTGATAATAAATTATTGCGAACATACAAAAACAATACTGCAAAAATAGATGGGTATCTGGAAGATTATTCTTATTTTGCAAATGCGTTACTTGATGTATTTGAAATTGAACCTGATTCAAAATATTTGGATTTGGCTTTGAAATTAGGATATTATTTGGTTGATCACTTTTGGGATTCTGAGAGCAATAGCTTTTTCATGACTTCAGATAACCATGAAAAATTAATTATTCGGCCAAAAAGTAATTATGATTTGTCATTACCATCTGGTAATTCTGTTTCATGTTTTGTAATGCTTAGATTATACCATCTAACTCAGGAAGAAAAATTCTTGAAAATTGCAACTCAAATCATGGAATCTCAGGCACAAATTGCAGCAGAAAATCCATTTGGGTTTGGTTATTTGCTAAACACAATTTACACTTATTTACAAAAGCCAATTGAAATCACAGTTATTAATTCTGAAAATTCTGAAATTAACAAATTCCTTCTTAACAAATTCCTTCCTGAATCGATTTTGGTGACGATAAATGATAAATCACAATTAGACAATCTTACAAGGTTTCCATTTTTTGCTGGTAAGACATTCAGTGATAAAACATCTGTATTTGTTTGTAAGGACTTTACTTGTTCATTGCCTTTGACTTCAATTGCTGAAATAGATTCTAATCTCTAAAGTTTTTTTAGATTTACCCCAATTACACTTCCAACCTGTGGTCTGCCCATACTTTCGTATCTTGATCTTGGCATTGTAATTGCAATTTGAGTTTGTTGATAACTTTTGATGTTAACTGTTGGCTGAGCTTGTAAAATTGCTTCCAATAATGGCATAACTTGTTCTTTTGTTTCTGCATCTAGTCTTTTTGAAACATTGTCTATGATCATCTGTTTTTGTGATACTGGTTCTGTTGATACATTTTCAATTAATGTTAACTGTACAATTTGACCATTATCTACTATTTGTGTAATTTGGAATTCATCTGTTGCTGACAATCTAATATTTCTAACATGTGTTGATTTATCAACGTATTGAAAAATAGAGTGCTACTACAGCCGTTATTACCGCTGATGCTACACCTAACCCAAAAATAATTTTACTTCCATCCACTTTCATATGTTTATAATATTGTAAAATCCAATTAAACTTTAACTATTATTTTTGTAATGTGTTGACTTGTGCATTCTTGAATATGACTTTAATCATTTTTTTCAATTGCTTCTTGTTTATTTGGTTCAAGAATAGCTTTTTTGATTAAAGGTGCTTTTTTCTTCAGAATTTTATTAAATTCATTAATGTCCTCTAACCCTGGAGTTTGTTGTTGATTTTGGTATGCCTGTAAAAATCCAGAATATACACAACCTGTAATGATCCCAAAAGCTGTATCTGACACTGATTCTACTTCTGGAACAAAGTTTTCTGCAATTTGCCTATATGATTCTGATTCACTAATGTAATAATCAATTAAACTATCGATGAATTCTCTGTTTTCTTTGGAAATTGCCATTGTTTTTTCTTTCAAACCCTGTTTATTTAACTGTCTTTGGTAAATCGTTTATTTATTTATGATATGTGGGCTAGTTATTGTGGAAATTAGATTTAGATGATGAATATTTTAGAATATTTGATTCTAAAAAACTCATAGCTGGATACTTTGATCCTGATTATGGAGATCTATATCCAAAAGAAAATTCAGCAGAGATTATTTTACAAATGTTAAAAAACCATGATAAAATTCCAGGAGGATTACTGATGATTCCTCTTGTCAAATTCGGACTTTTTGACTCTGATTTGGATATTGATATGGATGAATTAGAAAATCATGTAACTCGTGTTAGTGAACATTTAAAAAAATGGAATGATTTTATTTTAAAAACCAACAACACGGTTCACTCTATTAGAATTTCTCACACTGATCAAGATATGCTTACAATCACATTTCCAATTAAATTCTCAGAACCCACCCCATTAGATAAGGATGATATTCTAAAAGAAATTTCACCCGTTTTAGATTTATTGCAAAAATTAAATTTGCTGTAATTATATTTAAAATTCTTTATCTCAATCCTGCTTTTGCTGCATTAAATTCTCCTAGCGCCAACATTTCATACTCAAATGATTCTTGCAACAATGAATCTGATCTAATGCTGTAAGATGTATTGTTTGTTTTTATCCATTCTATGAATTCTTTATCGCTATCTAGTTGTGCTTGTGTTGAAAGTTTGAACAATTC
>JBHIUL010000062.1:0-7382 GCA_042138315.1 Nitrosarchaeum sp. | reverse complement strand
GGACATTTTGATGTAGATGATATGAAATTATATGAAAACGAGATTGTACGAATCAGAGATGTATACATAAAATTCCATGAAACATTAGAAGCAGAAGATCTAATCATACAGAAGTTATTTGCAAATGAATTTACTGACAAGCCATTTACAACTGCAGAATTTTGTAATTTATTGGGCAAGATAAGTAAAGAAAAATCAAAACATCCAGAAAGAAGTTTCATCACAAGTGCATATGAATACGATGTCCCAGTATACATATCCACAATGAAAGATTCTTCATTGGCAATGAACTTAGCAGTACACAGATTACAGGATAAAGTATACAAATTAGATTTTGTAAAAGAGATAATTGAACAGGCGTCAATTTTATACAATTCAAAAAAATCAGGAATATTAGAACTTGGAGGAGGAGTTCCAAAGAATACTGCACAGCAAACAGGTCCTATGTTAGATCAAATATTACAAAGAAATGACGGCGGGCAAGATTATGTAATACAAATCACAGATGCAAGACCAGACACTGGGGGATTATCAGGTGCAACGCTACAAGAAGGAAAAAGTTGGGGAAAAGTGCAAGATGCACATCATGATATGATCACAGTTTATGCAGATTCAACTATTGCATTTCCGATTTTAGCATTATATGTTCTCAGTAATCAAAAGATAAGAAAACCAAAAAGACTATACAAAAAATTGGGAAAATATTATGAAAAATTACAGGCAGATTATTTGAAAACGCCTAACAACAAAAAACAAAATGTAAGAAAAAATAAGAAAAACTAAAACTTGTCAAAACGAGCACGTTCTAGATCTCTATCATCTTTAGATTCTTTTTTCCATTCCTTATAATGATCTTTACAGAGAACGGATTTTTTACCCACGGCACTTACACGTAATCCTGCATTTTCTACTTTAGCAGTATTTAGTGAACGAGCACCGTCTTTGTCACAACCATCAACATTACATTTTGCGCCTTTTGAAACAATACCCATGTTTATGAGTAAACAAGATGTTATTTATATTTGAAAATATTTCAAACATAATCATTGTTTTGATGATATAGAATTTGCCGAATTAGATTAGGTTAAAGCATATACATCGTTTATAAGAGGAATATTTTTTTCTGAGTTTATGGGTGGAACAAAAAAAGTATCTCCAGCAAAACAAGATAAAACTCAAAATGCAAAGGATCCTAAAGATTCAAAAAAGAGCAGAAAAGACAAAGGAGAAAGTGGGCCACGTAAAGCAGAGATCACAGTAATGGTAAATGAAAAAGAGGCAATTAAAATAATTCAAAATTCAAAAGTGGTAACAGTTCATGATCTTGCAAGACAAACTGGAGTTAAAATTTCAGCCGCAAATGCATTCCTAATAGAATCAACAAAGAAAGGAATTGTCAAAAGAGTTGGCGGGTATAGTGGTCATCACATTTATCAAGCAGTTTCCTCATAAAGACAAAAAACGTCTCCAGATTTAACATCTTTTAGAGCATCAGCAGATTCTAACACTTTTCCAATCGGAGTCATAGTTTTTCCAGGAACTGCATCGCCAATAAAAAAACAAATACTTCCAGCAGATGATAAAAATGCAATATCACCCTTTTTGAATTCCTTAGTAGATCTTTCATTTCCAGAATCAACCAAAGTTTCAAAATAGACAATATTTTTTCCTAAGAAATGAGCATGTCCTTCTAAAGGCAAAGATCTCATAATAGTACCCACTGTTCTTGGAGACAAATGTCGTTTTAGATCACATTTGATCTTTGTTTTTCCTTTAATTTCCAAAATTAGCTGTTTTCTTGAGACTGAAGGAGAGTTCAATTCGTATTTTAGGATTATTGGAATATATAACGCTTTGAAAGAAATTGGGTACTTGTCTGATGCTAATGAAACTGAAGTAATTGTAGAAGAGCCAGAAGAGTATGTAGAGACTCCAGAAGTAGAAGAAGTTTTTGAAGGAGAAGTAGAAGTAAACACTGGATTAAACAAAGCATTAGACACTTATCGAAAATTAATTGAAAAAAATGAAGGATTAGAACCATTAACCGAAAAACAACAAGATGCACTTGAGAAAAGAATTAAAGAAATTGAAGCCAGAGAAGTTGTTGAAACAATTGAAGAACATGAAGCAGTAGAAATTCCTTGTGAAAAAGGAAAGATCACAATTGGGCCACCAACATTAACAAGATTTGAAAAAGCAAGAATAATGGGAGCAAGAGCATTACAATTATCACTTGGAGCACCAACATTCATTCCAATTCCAAAAACAGCAAGAATATCATTAGATATTGCAATGGAAGAATTAGAACAGAGGGTGATTCCAATCACGATTAGGAGAGTACTCCCAAATGGCGATTATCAAAATATACCAATAGACTACTTTGATTAAGTGAATCAATCGTCGATAAAACTTAATAGAACACAAAATTGCGGATTATTGAATAATGCTCATGGAAGAGATTAAGAAGGAACATGGTCAAGAGCAGATCAACAAATCTGAAGATACCATAATTAACATTAGATATGACCCAGTTATGCAGTTAGCAATAGACATACTGCCAATTTTGGGAAATAAAAAGAAAGTAATTCTCAGAGCAGCAGGCAATTCAATTCCCAATGCAGTAGCAGTAGCAAACATCATAACAGAAAAGATGTTACATGGAAATTCTAAAGTTCAGAAAATAAAACTAGATACAGAAGCAGCAGCAGGAATTGGAAATATGACTTCAACTATTGAAATTATTTTAACTAAAAACTAGTAAACGCTTCCAGGACCTTTTAGAAGCATGTTTTCACATTCTTTACAAACTTTTTCATCAATATCAGATTCAAGATTATGATGAATCTCACAAATTAACAAGCTTGATTTAATATAATTACAAAGACCAATAAATTTTGAAAGACTAGATGGAGTGTATGCCATGTCAGATGAAAGATTTTCAGTTAATTCATCAATAAGAGCAGAGACTTGTTTTTCGGCTAAAAGTTTTGCAATTAAAGATGGATCACCACGAGTTCCACGAATGTAATTGCTTATTGCTGCTTGTGTAACTCCAAGCATTTTTGAGATTTCATCTTCACGAATGCTATGATCTTCAGCTAATTTTTTAGCAAGAATTGCTCTTAATGCAGGAATCAATGTCTTTGATTCAATTTCTGCGGGAAGTAACATTAATCCACAAAGTTTCGATAAAGGATTTAAAGTTTGCAATATTGAAAGTTGCCTAGATTGTAAATTAGCCCACTATTCATTAGGCTAACCTATTTTAGTTTCAAAAACATAATTGAGGCGTTGGAAGATATTTCAAAAAAACTGTATCAATTGCTAAATGAATCGTGTGATTCATGTAAATCAAATACAATAGCATTGTCAGGAGGACTAGACAGCACAATAATAGCATATTTCTTAAAAGAAAGAAGACCAAATGCAGTAGCAATCATAGCAAAAGATTTTGTTGCAAATGATCTCACATACTGTCAAAGGGTTTCAAAAGAATTCAACATACCGTTGGTAATTAATCAAGTAGATACATCAGAGATATTAGGTGCAGTAGAAGAAACAATAAAAATTTTAAAAAACTTTAACGATATAGAAATTAGAAACAACATAGTAATGTTTATGGCAATAAAATGGGCAAAAGAACAAGGAAGTTCAGGAATAATAACAGGTGATGGAGCAGATGAATTGTTTGCAGGGTATAGTTTTTTGATCAATAAATCAAAAGACGAATTAGAAAAAGAGATCCAAAGAATTTGTTCTGTCATGCACTTTCCAACTCAGAAAATAGGCAAAGCGCTTGGAATCAAGATAGAATCACCTTTTCTAGATGAAAAAATAATAGAGTTTTCAAAGACAATTCCATCAGATCTTAAAGTAAGAAATGAAGGAAAGAAAAGACAGGGTAAATGGATTCTTCGTAAAACATTTGAAAAAAATATTCCAACGCAAATAGTATGGAGAGAAAAATCACCTATGCAAGATGGATCTGGAACTATCGGACTATCAAACTTGTTTGATTCTGTGATAAGTGATAAATCATTTTTGGAAAAAAAGAAAACAATTGAAAAAACAGACGGAGTCATAATAAGAACAAAAGAATCAATGTATTACTATGAAATTTATCGAAATTTGTTTGGAGTACCATCAAAAAATCATAATGGTAGTTCATGTCCTTATTGTAACTTCAATATAGAAAATTCAAAATTTTGCCGTATGTGTGGAGCCTTTCCAGTTTAGATATTTTTTTTCCATTTTTTTGGTTTTCTGATGAATATCTTTCTACATCCGTTACAACAAAAAAAGAGTTTTTTTCCTTCAAAATCATGTGTAACAGCTAATTCTTCAGCAAGTTCAATTCCACAAACAGGATCTACTGGCACAAATTTTTCACTGATCAATTCTATTTATAGATATGTAGAATCAAGTGGAAAAAGAACAAAATTTAAAATTATAATTCAATTATTTTCAATATTTTCTTTGGGAGTAGGCCATAATCAGCATCAGGTTCAGATACAACATACAGTATATCATCATTAATTAGAAAACTAATTGCCAATGCACGTTCTCTTGATGCTAATGCAAAATTTACACGTCCTAATTGTTTATCAAATTCTTTTCTCATTTTTACTCGTAATGCAAGCTCCATGAAAATCATTTCGTCATCTTTTTCACTTTCTAATGGTTCAACATTTTCTTTCATTCCACCTGCAACTAATCTACCTCGTTCGTTAATCACTCCAGCAAATCTAATTTTTGGGTCAACATCTAAAACAGTTTTACAAATCTTATGATAGTCATAAATTTTAGATGTCAAATTTCTGTTTATAATCTAAAATGACCCATTTATTAGCTTTCTACAAAATTAACCAGATGATAGTAAAGAGCGTGTTTGTTTAAGAAGTTAGTTTCTTAACTAATGCTAGAAATTCAGTTTCAGGGATTGGCAGAATTTTCATTATTTCTAAATTTTCAGAAACATGTTCAGGAGATTTTTGTCCTACAAGAGGAGACAAAACACCTGGTGATGAGCGAATAAACTGTAATGCACGAATAGAGGGTTTTAGGTCATTAAATTCAGGCATTGCACCAGGAGTCAATAACCTACCTTGCATAAATGGAACACTAGTAAATACACCAATATTCAATTTGGTTGCAACCTCCAACAATGATGCAGGCTTTCCATCAAATGTCTGATTTTTTGCAAGCAATGCCTGATCATAATACATGTTGAAAGGCAGTTGAATGAATCTAAAACCATGATTTTCACCTCCAACTTGTTTTGCCAATTCAAAAGTATCTTGGAGTGAAAGAAAGAGAGGATTATCAGATGGAACACGAAAACATTCCCAGGTGGCCATACCATAAAATTTAATTTTTCCTTGCTTTCTTTTTTGTTCATATAATTCAAAAACAGATTTAAGATTTTCCAAAAACTTTTCTTTAGAAATATCTTTAAGCTGACCTTCTACAGCATTATGCAAATATATCAAGTCAACACAATCAAGTCCTAAATTTTTCAAACTACGTTCTAATTGATCATCGAGATATGCAGTAGTCATGCAATGATAACCAGTTGTGACATCACCTTCTTTTATTACTCCATTTTTAGTATATTCATTTTTAATATATTCCCAAAACTCTACTTTAACATCAGCATCATTTGTAATATAGCCATTTTTTGTACTAATGAAAATCTGGTCTCGTTTAATTTTTCCTTCATTAATTAATTCAGAAATTGCCTTTCCAACAGAACGTTCTGCTTTTTGTGCTCTATAATTAATTGCAGTATCAATGACATTAATTCCAGATAAAATTGATTGTTTAACAGCATTTTTTACAAGATCATCAGTTGCAGCATTTGGTTCTCCAAGATAAGTGCCAACGCCCACATTAGACAATAGAAGATTTTGGATTTTCTTAAAATTTAATGGAGTTATGCGTGAATTTTTAAGAAATTCACTTGTTCCATCAAATGTAGCAAATCCTGAGATCATAATAAGCATAAATCAACACTGAATTTATGTTTAGAGTATCAAAATTAAAAATCAATTAAAAAACTAATAACAAATAATGCACCTGTAATTCGACTAAACATTAGTGTTGAAGACATAGAAGGCATAAGTTCAGATATTGAATTAAAATTATGTTTTAAACCAAGCCCAGATTTAATCATCAAAGGAATACTACACAAGGTAATAATAGATAAAAATGGAAAAATACCTAAAACAATACCAAGTAGAATAAAAAAATATGAAATAATAGGAAATATCCAGAATAAAGAGACAGCCTTTTCTTTACCAACTACAATAACAAGAGTTTTCCGCCCTTTAGATTTATCAGCATCATGATCAGGAAATGATGCAATAAAGAGAACAAGAGAGGATAAAACACCGACAACTATTCCACCAAAGATAGGTTCCATAGTAATCTGATTAGATTGAATAAAGTAAGTACCAAGTACAATCATCGATCCTTTTACTGCAACAAAAAATTCTGCAAGACCAGAGTCAACAATTTTTGTAGAATAAAAATAAATTGATAAAATTGCAAATCCCAAAATTACAGCAATGATTAGTCCATCAGTAATTACAAAATAAAAACCGATTATAGAACCTAATATTAAAAATCCAATTCCAGCACGATAGACAGAAGAAGGTTTTAACAATCCTTCAGGCAAAACGCCGGTTCCACCACTCATTTTAGTTCTTTTTGTTATTGTGTCAATTCCTCTTTTGTAATCCCAGTAATCATTCAGTAGATCAACACTTGCATGAAGTGCCAGGACACCAGAAAAAATTAGAATTGCATCAAAAAAATTAATGGTAAAATTTTGATGCCACGTTATTGCAAGACCAACAGATACGGCAATAACAGATGCTAAAAGAAATCTAATACGAATTACTCTTAACCAAACAGAGAGTATCAATTATTCAAATTAATTTACAACTAGTTAAATTTCTTCTTCTTCCCAGTCTTCTTCCAACGGTGCTTTAGATTTTTTCAAAAACAATACAACTAAAACTACTATCAAAAGCATCGCAGTGATAATAACATAAACAATCCATTCGGGTAAATCAAGGTCTACAACATTTGAAGTTTTATCTGGAGAATCAACATTGATTGTCAAGGTGTCCTTTCCTTCTGAATATCCTTCTGCAGTTGCAATAAGATTGAGAGAAATGCTTGGTCCATTTGTTGCTGTTAATCGGACAATCGCGCTGCCATCAGGGCCTGTTCTGACTACATTTGATTCAACTGTAGAATTTCCATCTGTTTCTATTTGGATTGATGCTCCAGGTACAGATTCAGCATTTTCATCATCAATAAACAATTTAAGATCAACAGGTTGGTCTACCGGAATTAGATCATCCAATCCACTAGTG